>JAEMPK010000074.1 GCA_022759345.1 Pyrobaculum sp.
ACAAAAATCGCCGAGGCGCTTATCAAGATGGAGGCGGCGCTGGAGGCGTTGGACGTGGAGCAGCGTAGAGCCGCCAAGCCGGACGCAAGAAAGATGTTGTACATACTCCCCTTGGCCTACGGCGAGCTGCTCGGCTTCGTGAGCTACCTCTTCTTGACCAGGCCGCTGTCTACCCACCCCTCTACCGAGGCCCGTCGCTACGTCGTAGAGAGGTATTATCGACAGCTGTAGTTATTGTTTTTTCTTTAGGAGGCGGTACCACAGCCTCTGCCGGGCGGCTTGGTAGCCGAGCCGTTGGGCTGTTGCGAGGGCCGTCTGCATCTTTGCCTCCAGCTCCTGGGGGCTGTGGGGGTTCGTGTAGCCGGCGGACTCGGGGGTCCAGTCGTATATGGCCACAAGCCTTCTGGCGACTCGATCCATCTCGCGGAGGGCTTGTTCCACGTGGCGTATGTGGTGGAGGGCGACCACAGACACGGCGGAGTCGCATTCGCCGTCGCCCAGCGGAAGCGCCTCGGCGGGGGCGTGTATGACCCTCAAGAGGCCGGCTTCTATGAAGCGCCTAAAGGCTGATTTTAAGTAGGAGACAGACGACGGGTCTATGTCCACGGCGCATACCCTGTGGCCGCGGGCGAGGAGCCAGTGGGTGGTCGTGCCGTAGCCTGCGCCTATCTCCGCCACTGCTTCGCCGAGGTCTAGGCCGGCCAAGTCGGCGAATATCTCGTCATGCATGGAGCTGGGCTAGGGCTTGTCTGGCGGCGGCTTCGGCGCTTTCGGCCTTCACAACTGCGAGGAAGCCCGTGGCGTGTTTGAAGATCACCTCTGGGCCTTGGAGCCTTCTGAAGTCTACGGCGTTGGCGTGTCTGTCGGGGCGCCAGAGGGTGTAGGCGCCGGGGTTTCTCCTGTCTTTAACTACGACGAAGGCGGGTTCGGCGGCTGTGAGGACGCCTAGATCTTGGAGGGCGTTCCAGAGGGGGCCTGGGGGTACGTGGTCCTCCACGGCGACGGCGGTGACGGGGCCCTTTATCACGGCGTATCTACCGGCGGCCGCTGTTTCGGCGGCTTTCTTAGCCTCGGCGTAGTGTCTCTCGAGGCCTTTAAGCACGTAGGGCTCGAGCTCGGGGACCGCCATGACGGCGTAGGCGCCGAAGTCTATGCCGAAGCCCGCCTCAAGCGCGTCTCTGCTCATGGAGACTGAGACTGGGTCCTTTGCGGCCTCCAGCATGAGCCTCAGGGTGTGGAAGGTGCGGGGGAACTTCTGCGCCAGGTCTGCGAATGGGAGCTTCTCGGCCAGCTTAAACGCCTCTGCAAATGCGGGGAGGTCGGCCTCGAAGGCGGAATATACGGCGTCGGCGAGGAGGTCCAGGAACTTCACGTCCTTCACCCTGCCTGTAGGGGCCAAGTCGCCGAAGTACTTGGCGACGCCGTTGTTGAGGGAGTTGCCGTAGGGCCCCGCCCACCTCTTCACCGCGGGGCCGTATCTGTCGAAGAGGTCGACGTAGTGGATCAAGGTGGCTGGGAGCGGCTTCGGCTTGGCGCCTACCGCCAGCGCCACCTGCACGATGCTGGAGGGCTCCTCGGCGGGGTCTCTAACGCCGTGGTGGTCCAAGACGACGTACCTCTCCGGCAACTTGTCGCGGAAGGAGTCGCCGATGTCGAAGACCACCACGTCTCCCTCCACCGCGAGGACCTCCTCTGGGGTGTTGTAGCGGTATATGGCCTCTGCGCCGTGTCTATGGAGAAGCGCGGCGGCTAGGGTGTCGTCCATATGCGCCACGCCGCCGTGGGTCACCGCCTTGAATCCGCCGCGTCTCACAACAAGAGCCGCCCTCTGGACGTCGTCTAGCCAAGCCACAGGTGTACGTTTCAGCCGGCTTATATAGGTTTTAGATTTCGCTGGATTATGTTGGTCAATATTTAAATTCTTTCTCTTTCTGATGTTTTGTGGTTTCTGTCTCTGTTTTAAATTTAGAAAAGGTGTTTCCTCCTAATGTCTACGCGTTGAAAGACGTGTCTGTGGAGATTGGAGATGGGGAGTTTTTAGTGGTGTTGGGCCCCTCGGGGTCGGGAAAGACTACTTTCATTAGATGCATAGCGGGGCTGGAGACTCCTACGAAGGGCAGTATTCTCTTCGGCGACGTGGCTGTGGTGGATGTGGAACGGGGCATTAACATGCCTCCTGCGCGGAGAAACGTGGGTATGGTGTTTCAAAACTGGGCTTTGTATCCACATATGAAGGTGTTTGATAACATAGCCTTTCCGCTGAAGATCAAGAAGATGCCGCGGCGGGAGATTGAAAAAAGAGTGAAGGAGGTAGCCGAGGCTCTTGACATTGGGCATCTTCTTGATAGATATCCCCGGCAACTGTCAGGCGGTCAACAACAGAGAGTCGCCATCGCGAGGGCTCTTGTGAAGGAGCCGCAGGTTCTTTTGATGGACGAGCCGTTTTCTAACCTAGACGCACGTCTGCGGGTGTCGGCGCGTGAGTTCGTGAAGAGTCTCCAACGGAGGCTTAAGATCACGACGATTCTGGTTACGCATGATCAACACGACGCATACGCCCTTGCTGATCGTATCATGGTTATCAACAACGGCGTGGTGCAACAGATTGGGACCACCGACGAAATTTTAAACCGACCAGCCAACGTCTTCGTGGCGCAGTTCTTTGGAGACCCGCCTATAAACCTAGTGGAGGGAGTCGGCAGAGGCGACCACGTGGATTTGGGAGATCTAAAGATCCCCATATCGGCGCCTGAGGGGAGGCTTCAAATTGGCATTAGGCCTACTGACATATACGTCGCGGATGCGCCTCTTTCGCCGGGTGATGTACAGCTCCCGCCGGGCAAGATAAAACTTGTGGAGTACCTAGGATTCACCCCTATCGCAGTTGTGAAGTGGGAAAAAACAGAGCTACGGGCAGTTATGTATAGCAAACTTAGGGAGGGCGACTCGGCGAGGGTTTATTTAAAGAAGGAAGGCGTAAAGTTGTTCCGCGACGGCGTAAGCATCGAGAATTATAATTGATTAATTCGCAGACAAAAGGCATAACGCGCCCAGTCGCACCATATTTAAAAACCTCAACGAATCAACTTATATGGGTGTCGTCATCGCAGGTTTCGTCAGGACGCCCATAGGCAAGTTCGGAGGGGCGCTTAAGGACGTGAAGACCCCGTATCTCGCCGCCTTCACCATAAAGAAGCTTCTGGAGAGGACTGGGCTGGAGGGGAAGCTGGTGGAGGAGGTGGTCTTCGGCTCCACCCTCCAGGGCGGGATGGGGCAGAACCTCTCCCGCTACGCAGCCCTCCTCGCCGGCCTCCCCGTGGAGGTAAGTGCCTACACAGTTAACAGGGTCTGTTCTTCCGGCATGCAGGCCATAATTGAGGCCTATAGGGAGATCGCCCTCGGCGACGCCTCAGTGGTGATCGCTGGCGGCGCCGAATCTATGTCTACGCCGCCCATCTGCCTGCCGCAGGAGGCCAGGTGGGGTCTACGGCACTTTATCGGGCGGAGGGGGGAGATGGTGGATCTCATGGTTTACGACGGCTTGACGGACCCCTCCAACGGCCTCGTCATGGGGGAGGAGGCGGAGATGGTGGCTAAGGAGCATAAACTGACCCGGGAGGAGCTGGACTGGATAGCTTATGAAAGCCACATGAGGGCTTGGCGCGCCACAGAGAACAAGTGGTTCGAAGACCTCGAGCCGATCGACGAGGAGCTGGGGGGCGCCAAAGTGAAGCTGGATAGGGACGAGGGAATTAGGCCTGACACCTCGTTGGAGAAGCTTGCCAAGTTAAAGCCGGCGTTTAGGCCAGACGGCGTCTTGACCGCTGGGAACTCCAGCCAGCTTTCCGACGGCGCCGCGGCCCTTCTCCTGATGTCTGAGGAGAAGGCTAAGGAGCTTGGTGTGAAGCCGGTGGCCCGCATCTTGGGCTACAGCTGGCATATGATAGAGCCGTGGCGTTTCACCGAGGCGCCGGTCTACGCCGTCCAGAAGCTGTTGAAGAAGCTTGGGGTCGGCCTTGACTATTTCGACTACGTGGAGGCCAACGAGGCGTTTGCCGTGGTGAACGCCCTTGTTCACAAGGTGCTGGGGGTCCCCTATGAGAAGATGAACGTGTTTGGAGGCGCCATTGCGTTGGGTCATCCGCTAGGGGCCTCAGGTGCTAGGATCGTCACCACGTTGATTGCCGTGTTGAGAAGAATGGGCGGAAGGAGGGGAGTTGCCGCGTTGTGCCACGGCACCGGCGGCGCCACCGCCTTGGCGATAGAACTTATTTAATCGTCATCTTTTTCTTCGGTGGTGGATTCCCGCAGTGTGGTAGAGGCAATAGACTACGAGAAGGCGAGAAGCGTCATTGTCTCTTTTATTAGGGACTATGTGGCCTCCGCAGGTGTTCGAGGGGTCGTGGTTGGGTTGAGCGGAGGCGTGGATTCCACGGTGGCCGCCGCTTTGGCCGTGGAGGCTCTTGGTAGCGGGGGGGTGCTTGCGCTTTTTATGCCTTCTGTCCACACGACGCCTGAGGATGAACGAGATGCATATGAGGTGGCGAGACGGCTCGGCGTTGAGCTTCTGCGTATTGACGTGACGCCCATCTTTGAGGCTTTCGTTAAGGCGCTTCCAGGTTATTCCCCGGAGGATAAGCTGGCGGCTGGCAACATTCTGCCCCGGATTAGGATGACTATACTCTACTACTACGCCAATAGGCGCAACCTCTTGGTGCTGGGCACCGGCGACAGAAGCGAGTTGTTGCTCGGCTACTTCACCAAGTACGGCGACGGCGCCGTCGACATTCTGCCGATTGGCGGCCTATACAAGACGCAGGTCCGGGAGATGGCTAGACGGCTCGGTTTCGGGTGGATTGCAGAAAAGCCCAGCAGCCCTAGGCTGTGGCATGGACATACCGCCGAGGGGGAGTTGGGGGCCTCCTACGACGTCATCGACCCGATTCTCTACGCCGTGTTTGATAAAAAGATGCCGGTGGAAGAGGTGAAGACGAAGTTTGGAGACGTTGTAGACCTCGTGTTGAGGCGTGTGAGGGCTAATTTGCATAAGCTCAAGCCTCCGCCTATCCCCGACCTCTCGGCGGCGAGGAGAGATGTTTAAACGGCGGCGGGGGATCTTCAAGGGAGTGGTCCTCTACGTGCTTAGATCCAGGCCGTTGAGTGGGTACGAAATCTTGAAAGAGCTTAGCAGGCTCAGCGCCGGCAGGTACGTCCCGTCTCCTGGCACTCTTTACCCCCTCTTGTCGTATTTAGAGTCTGAGGGGTTGATTACGGCGCGTGAGGTTTATGTTGGGCGGCGTCGGAAGAAGATCTATGAGTTGACTCCACGGGGCGAGGAGGAGTTGGCAAAGCTTTTAGACGACGAGGAGTTCAGAGGTCTGGTGCAGATGTTAGAGAGCGGAGCCGCCGCCAGCGACCTCTTGGCCGCCATTAGGGATGAGTTGGTGTATATAGATGAAGTATTTGATGAAGTGGAGGGGCGAGATGAGGAGTTGTTAGAGGAGGTTTTGACGCTTCTCAAGAGGCTGGAGGAGAAGGTCTCCACGCGTCTAGCCCAACTGCGGAGAGGCAGGAACTAGGCCTCGGCGTATTTCTGCGCCATCTTCACGCCGTGTATGTGATAGAGGTGCAAGGCGGCGTCTTTTACGGTGAAGAACTTTTTTCTACATTTGAGACAGACTATGTGCGCCACGTCCCACTGGTCTATCTCCACCTTTAGATAATTGGCAAGGTCCTGGGGGATTTCCATCACTCAACGACATCAGTAGACTTTATATTCATTAGCTCCAGAAGGAGGTTGTTCTGTTTTGCGTAAAGACATCTTGTTTGTGGTGGTTGTGTTTTGGCGTCGGGTTTTCGGTGGGGGACTGCGCCACAACGCTCAACCGCCCAAGACAGCCATGCCGCAGGATCACGTGGCGAAGAGGAGGGCCCTCGGCTGTTGATGACGTTCGAGGGTAGGAAGGATTTTTGCGGGGATTTTATTTAACTGATGTATTTGTGTTGTGTTTGGTGGAGTCGACGAGGCTGGGCGGGGGCCTGTGATCGGCCCTATGGTCATTGCCGTGGTGGTGGGCGAGACGGAGGCCTTGAGGCGGCTTGGCGTTAAGGATTCGAAGCGTCTGAGGCCGAGTGCCCGGATGAGTCTCTTTGACGAGATTTTAAGGGTGGCTGACTGCGTTAATTATGTTGTGGTGGAGCCGCACATCATCGATTTATACGTGGAAAAAGACGGCTTAAATGCGCTGGAGCTGGACTTCACGGCGAGGCTTGTGGAGGTGTGCCCTGCCGATCTTTACTATGTGGACTCTCCAGATGTGAAGCCGGAGCGTTACGCCAGTGCGCTCGCCCTTCTGACTGGGCGGAGGTTTGTGGCGCTTCACCACGGGGAGGAGGTGCCCCAAGTGGCCGCCGCCAGCATTGTGGCTAAGGTGGTTAGAGATCGCTTAGTGGAGTTGATAAGGCGTGAAGTTGGCGAGGTGGGGAGCGGCTACCCGGGGGATCCCAAAACTAGAGAGGCCTTGCAAGCCGGCAGGGTGCCTCCCGAGTGCGTTAGGTTCAGCTGGAAGACGATGCGTCTTCGTAGCTGACCTCCTACCCTCGGGGCGCCCCGTAGGGAGGCGCCCTCGCCCCGTCTTCATCGGCGTCTTGGGCGGGGGTCATGGGGGCGGCCCGGGCCAGCACCGCGGGCCACTGGGAGCTGGCCTTCAACGCCCTGAGCGAAGTCCACACGGCGCGCACGACGGGCCACGGGACAAGCGGGTTTCTCTTCTTCGCTACGTCTTTTGGCATAATTCCTTTTTTCAGCCTCTTCCCTACCTCCTTCACATCCCACCAGACGCC
>JAEMPK010000134.1:0-4013 GCA_022759345.1 Pyrobaculum sp.
ACACCCCGTGGCCGAACTCGGTCCCGTCGCCGATCTCCACGTCTTCGTAGATCACAACGCCGCTTCTGATGATTACAGAGTCGCCTATCCTAGCGCCGTTGCTCACCTCGTCCGGCGAGGAGAAGCCCTGGAGGACCTTGCTACGGGCGGGATAGCCCAACACGGCGGCGTCGACGTAGCTGCCCTGCCCCACCACGGTGGGGCCGTAGATGTAGGCATCTGGCGAGATGTACCTCGCCAGCACCTTAGCCTTAGGCGAGACGAAGCCCACGGCGTCTTGTTGGCAGTAGTATTTAAATTACGCGGGGCTGGGCGGCATATGGCAGATGAGTTTGGGTATCCGGAGTACGTGGTGGAGATCCTCAACGAGTTGAAAGAGTTGCGGCGGGAGGTGGCTAGGCTACAGCGCGACGTCGCCGACCTCGCCAAGAGGCTTGCAGAGCCGCAGAGGCAGATGTCGGACTCCGAAGCCGTCCTAGCCTCTCTACGGGAGGCTGTGGAGAAGTTAAACGCCGCGGCTTCTGCGGTGGTGGAGAACGCAAGCTTGATCCGCGCCGCCGTCGCCGAGGATGGACAAAGACGTGACGACACGTGTCTAGCTGTTTTGGAGCGGCTTATGGCTCTTCAAGAGACACTTAACAAACTTTACGTTAAATAAATATACTGAGGCGTATCAACTACTATGTTTAGGCGCGAGGACGCCGGCAAGAAGATAGATGAGGTCTTGGCTAAGATATCCACAGACGTCTCTGCAGTTTCTGCCAGAATAGAAGAGGTTAGAAACGAGGTGATAGCTGAAGTCAAGGCCAATTCTCTCGACGTCAAAAAGTCTGTGGAGGGTCTCGCCTCTCTCCTCAGCAGGATATCCAAAGACCTGGTGGAGGGGACCACCCAGCTCAATAGGTCAATCGCCCAGCTAAACGCCTCAGCCGAGAAGCTTGCGGAGCTCTCTGCGGTTGCTGAGCGGCTCTCGTCCTCCGCCAAGGCTGTGACAGACGCCACGAATCAGTTCATCTCTGTGGCCGAGAAGCTAGACGCCGTGGCGGCCAAGGTGGAGAGCCTCGCAGAGCAGCTAAACGCCATAAAGACGCAGAGCGAACAGATAAGGACGGTGGCGTCGGCCATGTTGGAGATGATGAAAGACTTCGGCGCCAAGATGCAGGATTATGAAGCCAAGATTAGACAATTCGCCTACAAAGAGGCGGAACTCAAGACCAGAGACGAGGCGTTGAGAAAGAGAGAAGGCGAATTAGCCCTCCTGCTGGAGAACGTGAAGAAGATGGCGGAGCTCTCCGACCCCGCTAAATCAGCCTTTGAGGAAACCAAGAAATCTCTGGCGCTCCTCGCCTCTAAGCTACAAGAGCTTGCCCAAAAGGAGGAAGAACTTAGAAAACTCCGCGAAGAGCTCCTCAGGAAGGAGTTCGACCTAAAGAAGATGGAGCAGGAGCTCGCCGTGAGGCAGAGACAACTTGCCGAGCAGGAGGAGCGGGCTAAGGCTCTCCTGGCGCAGGCGGCTGAGGTGGAGAAGAAGCTGGCGGAGCTGGCGCAGAAGGAGAGAGAACTCGCCGAAGTCAAGGCTGAGCTCGACAAGAAAAGACAAGAGCTGGAGGAGCTGGTGGCGAAGTATAAGATGTTCGAGAACGCAGTGGCGAAGAAGGAGGAAGAGTTGAAGAGACTCGAGGAGGCCGTGAGGGCGAAGGAGACGGAGCTCCTCGACAACCTCGGCCGCTTCGCCAAGAGGCTAATTGAAGAGGAGCAACGCCTCAACGAGTGGGAGAGACGCCTGCTGGAGCAGGAGAGGGAGACGCTGGCGTTCTACCGTAGCCTCCTCCTGAGAGAAGCCATGCTCAGCCAACTCAAGGCGCAACTCGAGGAGTGTAGAAGCAAGTTAGGGGAGAAACGGGAACAGGGCCTTTAAGAAGCCGTAGCCCAACACCCCCACGGCCATGAGGAAGGCGATTACGAGTAGCGCCTGGAACATCCTCAGCTCGGCTCTTTCCTTCTCTTCTGTGGTTATGTCCAGCGCCGCCGAGACGTCTTTCAGCGCAAATCTAAACAAGACCACGGCTATGACGAGAAACACAAGATCCAGCGCCGCCGACGTCATGTGTTCAGCCCCCATCAACAACAAGCCGAGGGTCAAGACACCTATGAGGTAGAGGATGGCGTAGAGGGTCCACTTCACGGCGGTCGTATCGTAGCTCTATTTAAGAGTTGCCATGTAAACATCGGTTAACCTCCGGCGGCCTTAGCCATATGTTTAGTCTTCTGCTGATCAACGCCACAGCGCCGGCCGTGCCCCACAATCCCCTTCGTAGATCACCACGCCGCTTCTGATGATTACAGAGTCGCCTATCCTAGCGCCGTTGCTCACCTCGTCCGGCGAGGAGAAGCCCTGGAGGATCTTGCCGCGGACGGGATATCCCAACACGGCGGCGTCAGCGTGCTTAGTCGAGACGACACTTACGGCAAGTTTGTACTTACTCATAAGACGTCCTGCCCAGGCCTCGGGGTGCTCTGGGCCCTTGCCGTAGATGTCGTCTTATTTTAGCTGATGGGGTTTTTGGCAAGATGGCCCGTTTGGTACATGTACGTCTTGACTCGGAGATTTTCTTCTCTGCCTCTGGAAAAAGGCTGTATTGAGCTTGCGGGAGGCGTGCTTACGTTTTCTGAAAAATGCCAAGGCCGCTACTTGGTGGCTAAGCGCGGCGTATATCCCTCCTCCAAGCCCGTAAAGGCTGTGGAAGAGTTATACATCGCCGAGGGCCCGCCACTCCGCGTAGATCTGGTCGCCGGAAAGGCTGAAGAGAGCCTACGCCTATTTCAGAACTTTGTAAAGGCTGGGCTTTGGCGGGAGCTGACGTCTTCTTTCTACGCCGCGGTGTCTTCCTATGCCGCAAGATGCCACTACTGCACAGCAGTGGTAGATGTGGCGTTGAAAAAGCCGATAGCGCTTAAAAACATTATCTCAAAACCTTTGCATGGCGTGGAGGTGTCTGCGGAGGAGAGACGCGGCGTGTATCATATAGAGGTGGTGTCTATCCCAGGCCACTCGCAACGTTTCAAGGAGGTTGTTGTCGAGATTTTTCACGTTGCAGATGCGATAAAAACTGTGAAGTTTGGCACAGTTGCGGAACCCCCGCTTACGCTTTACCTAGGTCAATCCAGTAGCCGCGGCGATGGCTCTACGAACTCGCAACCGTTTAGAAAATACGAAGACGTGCTTCACGTAAGTACACGTCTGCTGATAAAGCAGTTGAGCTGATAAAGCCCCACTTCATTCACAACGACGTAGCATGTGCACTTCAAAAATAGCCCCTCTCCAAAACGGCCGGCAAGCCTCCACAGCGCGTCTGCCACCTGTCGCTTGATGCACCCACCCGCGTCTTCATGCCTCCCACATCCTGCCGTCTTTAGAAAACACCCACGCGCCTCTGCGGTCAGCACCCCTCGTATGGGCATCCTCTGTACGCCACACCATCGACGGCTTGTACACGCTGAAGAACGATTAGTTTCTGCGACAAGTCGAAAACTACGGCTCTAGCCATTGTCATATCCACCTCTAAGACCTCCTCTCGATTAGGTGTACGCCCTGCTCGTGCTGCTTTGCAAGTCCTTCCTCAACAAGATACATCATGAGTCTCCGCATGGCCGTCCCACACACGTCGCGGATGCGCACAGATACAATGGCCCTGCGCCGCTGGTGACGTCAAAAGCCGTCGACTACGATGCACATCTGTTCCAATTCCGCTTGTCGGACCGGAGCCGCGTGGAGCTCGCGGCCCGGCTACTGAGGCTTACAGGCGTCGGCGCCGAGGTGAGGAAGGTGGGCGATGGAGGCGTGTGGCGCGTCGTAGCCACCACCGACAGGCTGGCGGCCGGCCGCAAAGAGTTCAGGGGCGCCGTCGCCGAGTTTGCAGACGCCTTAGAGAAGTGGCCGAAGGGGTCTGCTGTGCCGATGCGCACGGAGGTCTCCAATTTAAGTTGCCGTGTAAACGCTGGTTATTTAACCT
>JAEMPK010000134.1:4113-6808 GCA_022759345.1 Pyrobaculum sp.
ATGCGCACGGAGGTCTCCAATTTAAGTTGCCGTGTAAACGCTGGTTATTTAACCTCCGGCGGCCTTAGCCATATGTTTGGTCTTCTGCTTCTGCTGATCAACGCCACAGCGGTAGCCGTGCCCATATCCACAATACCCTTCGTCTACACCACGCCGCTTGGGGGATGCGTCAACTTCTCCGCCTACCTAGACCCGCTCTCTCCTTGGGGCATTGCGTCTGTGTATGCGGTGGGGGGAGACGGCGCGTTGACGCAGCCCACGTTAGACAAATACCCCACGCCTAAGTACGTGCGGGGTTATGTATGTGGAGACTTTCTCTCAATAAAGATAGACAGATGGAGAAGCGTGGAGCCTCTCGTGCCCATTACCGTGAGGGGCGAGGACTCCGCCTACCTCTACGTCGGCGTGCCGTATGAGGTCAACGGGACCGCCATTGTGAAGGTGAAGTCATTTACGCGGCCTCAGGTAACTGGCCAATTCGTCTACAGAGTGGCCTCTGCCGAGTCGTTTGGCGTATACGTAGAGGAGTACGTAGTCTACGGCGTGGCGCAGATATCGGGATACGGCATCGCCAACATCACATACATAAACATCGGCGGCGACAGGCCGGACTACTACATATATGTGCCGGCCAGAGGCGTAAAGGTGGAGGGCGTCAAGTCCTGGACGCCGGATTTCCGCCTACTCTTCGCGCCGAATCAGACAGAGGTCGTGGGAAAACCTCGCATAGTGGTGGAGCAAATCTCCGTGCCTGTGGTCGGCGAGTGCTCGGGGAAAGCTACCGTGGTGGACCCGTTGGAGAGGCCGCTGAGAATATACGTTAAGCTAGATACAGGCGAAGAGTACACCCTCTCCTCCTACTACCTGCCAATGAACATAACCACCTGGAGATTCCGCGGGGCCGTCGCCAAAACAGTCGACGGCCAGAGCCTCCCGGTGTACGCCGTCTCGACAGACGACGGGTCGCAGGTGGGCATGTGCGTGGTGGAGGGGACTACCTACTACGTCTACGTAAAGACGAACGAAACTGTCTACAAATACCCAGCCCAAGTGTCAGGCGGCTTCGTCGAGGCGTATACAGACCTAGTAATGCCTAAGGCGGCTCTCCCAGGTTTCAACGTTACGGTAGAGCCTGAAGTGGCCAAGATGGGGTCTAACGTCACCGTGAGGATCTACTACAACGGCACGTTAGTAGCTGAGTACATAAGGAGGGCGTCTCCCTCACTCCTCCTCAACGCCTCCTCGTTTTTCCAAGAGGTCAAGGTAGTAGATGTACTAGGCACGCCACTTTCACGGTTTGCGATATACGTGGGAAGCCTTAAATTCTACGGCGTCGACGGAGTCGCCCGCATCATCCCGGTGGACACAAACGCCGCCGTTGAGGTAAACGGCGTAAGATACCTCGTCCAGTTGCAACCAGAGATAAAAATACCGACTCTCACCAAGGAAAGCTTCCTCAAAATCGCGGCGGCGGCGGCTGTGGTCGGCGCCGCCGCGGCCTTCGGCCTCAGAAAGAAAGAAAAAACGGTGGAGAAAGGCGGAAGAGACCTCGTGGAGGTCTAACTTTTTAAAACACAGCACAGATTTTCTCGTGATGACGGGATTCTACCTGAGAGGTGATAGAGCCTTCGAATACTGACGTTTACGCTTTGCGGGGCGCAGAGCTTATGCGACGGCTCTCAGACGGGGGATTTAGAGGTCTGACAAAACTTTTTTAAGGCAGATGGGTCTGTTTTTCAATGTTGCTCCAGGCTACCGGCTACGACCCCATATGGTATCTGTTGTCAGTATTCATATGGTTTGCGCTGATCTTCATGTTGCAGGATCTACAGATGTGGCGTTATCTAAGTCAAGTAAGCGGCTTCCTCACATACCTAGGCCAGCTTCTCAACACCGCCTCTGCCAACGTGCTTTCTGCCCTTGAGAAGACCAAGAGACGGGAGGTCTCGAGATCTGAGCTGGAGTCCACGTTGAAGAAGATGGTGGATTTCGCAGTGATTGAGCCCACCGCGTTGGATCCCAGCGGGATTGTGCCGAAGTATAAACACATCCTCAACACCTATGTGGAGACCTACGAGCACGAGATCGGCAGAATTGTGAACGACGGCATTACTGTAAAAAACATGGCAACGGCGGTGGAGGCGCTTAGGTACATGAACTTCATATATAAAGTCGTTGACCACTACTACAGAACCGCCAGAAAATACAAGGCCTTCTACCTAGTAATTCAACTCACCATGCTACTACCTCTGTTGAAAGAGCTCACGGACACTGTGAACGAGGCGGTGAGCTCCTTTATCAAAGGCGTCCCCATAGGCGACAGCGCCGGGCCTCTTGTGGCTTATAACGTGTTAAGCCAATGTGGGACACTCACGTACTACTCTGCAGTGAAAGACACCGTGGTGGCTGAGTGCGACTACCAGGGGAGGAGGCTATATGTAATAAAGGCGGAGGGTCCCGGCAGCACCGTGGGAAGGCTGGACGAGGCTGTGGAATACGTGTTTAACAAGCTCAACGCCAAACCCAAGTACATAGTCACGGTAGACGCAGCTCTTAGGCTGGAAGGCGAGAAGACGGGAGAGGTGGCTGAAGGAATTGGAGTAGCCATGGGCGGAGTTGGGGTTGAGAAGTTCAACATAGAGAGCTACGCCACGAAATACGGCGTACCTCTATACGCCTTCCTCATCAAGATGCG
>JAEMPK010000051.1:0-3517 GCA_022759345.1 Pyrobaculum sp.
CACGGCGAAGGGTATCAAGAAGACGGCAAGGCCGGAGTAGGGGCCCAGGACCTGGGCCAGCTGGGCGCCTAGTCCGCTCTCTTTTATGTACTGGGCGAAGACTAGAGAAAACACAATTATCGTAAGTATCCGCGGGTTAAGGGCGTACTTCAACGAGCTGATCTCTACCCACCTTATTAATCACGACGTGGGCCAGATAAACAGCCGCCACCGCCAGGGGGAGAGGCACTAGAAAGGAGAGCACGGTCACGGCCGCGAGAGGCCAGAGGGCCGTAAAGTCACGCGGATCCCCGGCCACGGGGACAAGCTTGACAAGCGAGGCGGCCACTGCGACCCCCGCCACAGCGGCGAAGAGGGCGCCCGGCCACGCCCACTCCACCACCTGCCACACCGAGACACCGAGGACAGCCGCCGTAATCAAGACGCCCTGAAAGAGGGGCCAGACCGGGATCCATATGTGCCGCATCCAGTAGTTAAGGAAGGTCTTCTGGTGGCTTTTAAGCCCCATCTTGTCGTATAGAGGGTCTACGACCACCGCGCTGATGTAAGCCCCGCCGGGCATGGGGAGTAGACCTATGGCGGCGGGTATGGCGAAGGCAGCCGCCCTGGCCCCCAGAGCCGAGAGGCCGCTGGCGATGCGGGCCTTTTGTTCCCTTATCAAAAAGCCGAGAGCCATGGCGAAGATAAGCGACGTCAAGACGTAGGCCATAGACGTATTGAAGGCGGCGGCTGTGGCGGCCAAGACCCCGGGCCCGAAGGCGGCTACGCCGTAGGCGACGGCACTTGCGGCGTGTGAAATAGAGACGTTAACTCTACGAGTCAGAGTGACGCCTATGATGAATAGCTACGGCTAAAAAACAAGTAGCATTAGGCGTTAAGCCTCGGCGGAGGCTTGAGAGGATGAGGCGTAGAGAATCTTCCTCTTGTAGTTCCTAATGTTCCTCCTCCTCGGCGGCAGGTCTTTCTTAGGCTTTGGAGGTATCTTGGGGGTCTGGTTCCTCACCTTCCCAGCCTTAGTCAACGATCCATGAGACGGCATATGTCGTGGAACGTGTTGACTTAAAAACTTAACGCAACGGAAGGTTCCTAGCCATTATGTACACGGCCACGGCGATCAACACTCCGGCGAATATTCTCCGCAACGTCCTCCGGGGGACGGCCGAGGCGGTCCGGGCTCCCGCATAGCCGCCGGCCACGCCGCCTGCCAAATACAGAAGGCTGATCAGAGGCTCCACAAGCCCCTTCAAGAGGTAGGTGGTGGCTGTCACCATGCCGAACGTCCCCACGGAAATTAGCGAAGTCCCCACGGCCTTTAAGATGTCGACGCCTGTGCTGAACAACAGCGCAGGCACCACCAGAAACCCCCCGCCTATGCCGAAGAAGCCCGAGGCGAAGCCCACGGCGAAGGCCGTCGGCACGAGCCTAGCCCAGCTCGACCCGCGTCTGGACGCGCGTCGGCCCCTATCCCCGTCACTCTTCCACACGTATACTGCGACGGCTATCATAAAGATGCCGAAGAGGAAGAGGAGCAGTTCGCCTCTGACGCCAAGGCCTACGTTGGCGCCGACGAAGCTACCCACGGCGCCCACCCCGGCGAAGACAGCTCCCTCTCTCAGCGCCACGTTTCCCCTCCTCCAGTGCATATAGGCGTTGATGAAGGCGTTTAGCCCCACAGCTAACGCCGTGGTGCCCACCACTAGGTGATCGATATAATCTGGAGAATAGCCGCCTAGGTTCGCCAGCCCCACAAAGTACAGGAGAAGCGGAATGGCCAATATCGACCCTCCCCCACCTATTAAACCTAAGGTAAACCCCACTACGAAGCCGCTGACGGCGCTTAAGACGTAGTGGAGGGGGGCGAGAGGCAACATCTCAATCGGCCCACCAAGGCGCCTTGGGGGATTCTGGACAGCGCCTCGGCGAGAAGCCCTTTATGTCGAGGACAGGCGTCCCGTCGAAGAGATCTACGCCGTCTACGTACAACGTCCTCCCCTCCCGCCGGAGGAGACGGACGATGGACACCGCAATTGGGTTAGGCCTGTCGGGGCTGTCTGTGGCGAAGACGCCGACCTCCGGCGCCCCCTCTACCCGCTTCGGCCTAACTACGAGAGGCCGGCCCCGGAACTTGTGTAGATACGCCAAGACGACGATGTGGCTGAACTCCTCAAGCCCTCTAAGCCCCTCCTCGTACTCCGGCAGAACCTCGACGGCGGCGTCTACAAATCGTCTTTTCTTCACCTCGTCGTCTGGGTACCTGTGCCTTACGTAGCCCATAGGCACGAAGTAGATCACATAAGCACATCTGTATATATTAATAAAAATGCCGGCGACGTATAAATAGGCGCCTCCCCCCAAGGTCTGTGTCTCAGGAGGCTTTGTACTCCGTCGTCATAATGCTCATCGTGGTGGCGGGCATGGCGGCGCGGTCCAAGTTCCCCAAGCTACCCACCTGGTCTGTCATGTCCCTAGCCGCCTTCATCGCAGTGGTGCCCGGGCCCCTCTCCGTGGACCAGATCCCCGCCGTGGTGAACTTCGAGGTGCTTTTCTTCCTCGTCGGCATGTTCTCCATAGTGGCCTTGGCGGAGTCCAGCGGCCTCCTAGACGCAGTGGCCTACTGGTTCCTCGGCCTCTTCAAAACTCGGCGGGGCCTCGCGGTGGGTGCCTCGTTGCTCTTCGGCATATTGGCCGCAGTCGCCGTCAACGACACAGTTGCCCTCATGGGGCCTCCCATCGCGGCGACTCTGGCGCGGGCCGCTGGGTTACCGCCTAAGTTCGCCTTCCTCCTCCTGGCTTACTCCCTCACCGTTGGTTCCGTCATGACGCCCATCGGCAACCCCCAGAACATGTTGATAGCTGTAGTCTCAGGGATGAAGGCGCCCTTCGTCGTCTTCCTCGCCGCTTTGGCGGCGCCGACTTTGATAAACCTCGTCGTCACGCCCCTCCTCCTGCTTAAGCTGATGGGCGTCAAAAACGCCAAGGTGGCGGTGGTGGCGAACCCGTGGGAGGCTGTCAAAAACAAGAGAGACGCCGCGCTAGCCGCCGTAGGTCTCGCGGCGGCGGTGGGGACAATGGTGGTGAACGACCTCGCCGCCCTGAGCGGGGCGCCGCATATACGCAACATAGGTCTCATCCCCTTCGTCATAGCCACACTGCTCTACTTCCTAGCCACGAACCCCCGCGACGTGATTGCACGCGTCGACTGGGGCACCATACTCTTTTTCGCCACCATGTTCATAGCCATGAAGGCTGTGTGGGACGGCGGCGTCCTCCAGCCCCTAATCGCCGCCGTCCTCCCCACGTACCAAGGCACCGCGGCCGACCTCCTGGCCATAACCACTCTCTCCCTAGCCCTCAGCCAAGTCCTAAGCAACGTCCCCTTTGTGAGCCTCTTCTCAACATACCTAACCCAAGCCGGCGCCGACGACAAGGCCTGGCTGGTCTTAGCCATGGCCAGCACAGTGGCGGGCAACCTCACGTTGCTAGGCGCCGCCTCCAACATCATAATACTAGAGGTCCT
>JAEMPK010000051.1:3617-6762 GCA_022759345.1 Pyrobaculum sp.
ACCACCACCGCGTCTGCCCCCGCCCTCACCACGGCGGCCGCCTTCTGGGGGCTGTCTATGGCGAACCCAGCCACGAGGAACACGTCCGGCGCCACTTCCCTAAACGTCTTTATGTTCCGCTCCACGTATACGGGTAGCTCTATCCCGGTGGCGGCGTAGAGCCCCAGGTATATGAAGGCGGGGCGGTACGAGGCAAGCCGCCGGACGAGGCCGTGGGGGAACTTGCCCGGCACGAAGAAGACGGGCTCCATCTTGAACTTCCGCGTCAGCTCTACATACCGCCCGAGCTCCGAAGGGAAGTCGATGAGGAGGTCAGGCGCCAGCACCCCCCGGGCCCCCGCGGCGGCCGCCGCCTCGAAAAGCGCCTCGGGTCTCGCCGCGTAGTCCTCCCAATACGCCATCACGTAAACCTCGCCGGGAACCAGGCCCAGCTCCACGGGCTCCGCCTCGCCGTGCGCCCTCCTTATGAAAGGCCCGTCGTATTTGGGATTTCTGCTGGGCAGACCCAGCTCTATGAAGTCGGCCACCCCCGCGGCGGCTTCGGCGGCTTTTCTATACACCTCGGCGTTTGGCCACCCGGCGAGGATGTAGACGCCCAGCCTCTTCATAACGTCAAGTCAAGAAAGTTCTTAATTATCCTTTTGCCGAAGGGGGTCGCCACGGACTCTGGATGGAACTGGACGCCGAAGGTGAGATGCTCCACGTGCCGCAAGCCCATCACCTCGTTGTCGTCCAGCGAGTAGGCCTCGGCGATTAGGACCGGCGGCAAGTCGTCCACCACTAGGCTGTGGTAGCGCGCCGCAGTGAAGACCTCGGGGACGCCGCGGTAGAGGAGGCCGCCGTTGTGCCGTATCTGGCTGGTCTTGCCGTGTTTTATAGTCCTGGCCCGCCTCACCCGGGCGCCGAAGACGTGGCCGATTATCTGGTGGCCCAGGCAGACACCCAGTATGGGTATCCTCCCGCTGAACTCCCTCACTATGTCGGGGGAGTTGCCGACGTCGCGTGGGTTGGCCGGGTGGCCGGGTCCCGGCGATATTATTATCCTATCCGGCCTTATCCGCTCCACGAGCTTCACCGTCACCTCGTCGTTCCGCAGGACCAGCGGCCTGCTGCCGAGCTCGCCGACGTAGTGGGCGATGTTGTAGACAAAGCTGTCGTAGTTGTCCACTATCAAGGTCAAGTCCATGGCCCCCCCTCGAGGACAGCCTTCAACGCAGAGAGCTTGGACTCGGTTTCTCTAAGCTCTCTCTCCGGCGTGGAGTCGTAAACCACGCCGGCGCCTGCCTGTATCCTCAGCCTCTCCCCCCTCCCGATCATGGTCCTTATCACGATGGCGAACTCCAACGCGGCGGGGGACATGAAGCCTACCGCGCCCGCGTAGAAGCCCCTAGGCGAGTCCTCCAGCTCGGCTATTATCTCCATAGCCCTCACCTTGGGGGCGCCGGAGACTGTGCCTGCGGGGTGCGTGGCGAGGAGGGCGTCCACGGGGCTGAAACGCCTGTCCAGGAGGCACCACACCCGGGAAACTATGTGCTGCACCTTGCTGTACTTCTCCACGGCGAAGAGCTCCTCCACCCTCACGGAGCCCACCTGGCACACCCTCCCCACGTCGTTCCGCGCCAGGTCCACAAGCATTATGTGCTCCGCCAGCTCCTTCTCGTCGGACAACATGTCCTCCTCAAGCGCCAAGTCCTCCTCCTCGGTGCCGCCTCTGGGTCTCGTCCCCGCGATGGGGTGGGTCTCCACCCTCCCGTTGCTCACCTTGACGAGCAACTCCGGCGAGGTGCCCACCATATGGATGTCGCCGTACTTCAAGAAGTACATATACGGCGAGGGGTTGCCCTCCGCCAACGCGTTGTACAGGCGGAACAAGTCCCCCCGCGCCTCGTACTCCACCCACCTAGAAAGCACCACCTGCAGAATCTCGCCCTCCTCGATGCGCCTCTTCGCCTCGGCGACCCACTGCATAAACCGGCCCGGCTCCGTGGCCGCCACAGGCCCCTTGACCTGGGCCCCGCCGCCTCCGGCGTCCGGGAGCTTGGGGAGCTCGCCCCTCAAGTAGCCCCGCCCCAGCAACTTGTCGTACACGAGGTAGCCCGCCGGCACCACCAAAAAGGCCGCGGGGACGCCGCGGTCCACCTTGCCGTACCTGAGGAGGTGGGGCTCTAGGTAGTAGGCCGCTTCGTAGGTCAAGGCGCCTATGGCCACGTCGCCGCCGAAAGGCCCCCCGTCCCGCCTCAAGCCGCGTTGCGCCTCGTAGAGGACCTGCTGGAGGTCGGGGCCGCTGGCGACGTATGCCCTCTCCACGCCCCAGGCCACGAGGGTGTAGCGGGCCCTCTCCGCAAAGCCCTGGCCGGACTCAAGCAGAGCCACAAACTCCTCCCCAGCCAAGTACAGCCTGTGAGCCAGCTCCCGCGGCGCCGGCAGTTTCGACAGCGGGATCTTCATCGCGACGCCTCCACAGCCTCCAGAAGCTTGCGATAGGCGGCCCCCTCTCTTATGGTCTTAACCGCAAGCTCGTAGCCGTCCCGCAAGTCCTTAACCACGCCGGCGACGTAGAGCGCAGCCGCAGCGTTCGCCGCAATGGCCGCCTCGGCCTCTTTATGCTCGCCCCTCAGTCCTGCCAAGGCCAACGCCACCGCCTCCTCCCTCCCAGAGGCCCTGGGGATAGGCGTCTTCTGAATTCCGAAGTCCTCCGGCGTCACCACGTACCGCTCAGCCGCGCCTCGACGCACCTCCACCACCTCCGTAGGCCCCTCCGTGCTCACCTCGTCCACGCCCGAGCCGTACACCACGAGGGCGAAGTCCAGCAGAAGAGCCGCCACGCCCCCCACCACGTCCAACAGCCGAGGCTCCGCCACGCCGATGAGTTGCCTCCTCACGAGGCCCGGGTTGGCAAGAGGCCCCACCAGGTTGAAGACAGTGCGGAAGGGCAACTGCCTCCTGACAGGGGCCACCTTGGCGAATGCCGGGTGGTATTTAGGCGCGAATACGAAGGCGAAGCCCACGCGCTCCACCATCTCGGCAGCCTTCTCTGGACCCACCTCCAAGTTGTAGCCAACCGCCTCCATGAAGTCTGCGCTTCCAAAAAGGCCGGAGGCCGACCTATTGCCGTGTTTCAGCACCCTGGCCCCCGCAGCCGCCG
>JAEMPK010000102.1 GCA_022759345.1 Pyrobaculum sp.
ATAGTTTCTTAAGATTAAATCTATATAATTTAAATAAGATTTCATTGTAACTTTGGATTCCCAACCGCCCTCCCTCCATATCCACCGAGGGTTTGTGAAGTGATGCGCCGTCAGCCAAACCTCAAGGCCGACGTTCTTTATATGGCTCAAATACCTCTCGAAGAAGTTAAGCCATATCTTGCTATATTTACCGCTTGCAGGCTCTAGCAACGCCCACTCTATACCTGTTCTGAATAAATCCAGACCTATGCTCTTAGCTAGCGACACATCTCTTTCGAAAAACTGGATGTGCCTGGCCCCCACCTCGTCGGGTAGATCACAACCGCAGATGCCAAAGTGTTGGTAGGGCGATATGGCAGCTCCTATCCTCATATAGGTATCAACACGCTTGTAATATAAGATATACTTACAAAATACACCGAGAGAGATGTAGTTTAAAATAACAGGGGCTCATCTAAGTATCAACACGCTTGTGGGGGCAGAGAGGGCTATGGCTGTCGATACCGAATTGTACAGCAGAGCCTCGACGCCCGTGCGTCCTCTGGACTCGACGATAACAAGATCGTACATCCCCTTCTTTATTTCCTCCAAGATCGCGGAGGCCACGGTCTCCCCCTCCTTCAGGCGCTCCACCTTGAGCTCATATATCATACTTCCTGTGTATTTCGACAATAATTGTGATATTTCTTTACTTCTATCATTATCTTCTACTATATATAGAAATGTTATACGTGATCCATATCTTGTATAGAAATCTCTGGCGACCTCTATGGCTATTTGCGATTTTTCGTCGGGAGTTATCGGGACCAGAACTTTCCTGAATCTATAGGCGAGTTTGTAGGAGGGCTCGTCAACCATATCTCTTTCCATGCGTCACTATGCCCAACGCTTTATCAGTTTTCTCTATTGAGGACCATTTATCCGACAGCTTCCCCATGGCCCTTATGGCGTCTACGTTCTCGGGCGCCACGATAGCCTCCTGATGGACTCCGTACATAAGATATAGTTCGCGCCCGTTTAGGGTGATCGAGTCTGAAAACACAGCTACCTCCCAGACGTCGCCGCGTGGCCTCCCCATATCTCTGGCCCATTCCACTATCTGCGCGAGGCTGTTGTACCCCGCCTTGACGTCGAAGAGCAGAATTCTGGGCGTGGATGCCAGCACGTCGACTATCTTCTCCCTTCTCGGGGCGTCGTCCAGCTCTATATAGGCCATGTGCATATGCATTATGGTGACCGGCACGGCGACGGCCACGGTGATTATATCTATGTCGCCGAACACAGTCTTGACGTCGGGGCCGTGGTGGCTCGGTATGGTTGCTGGGTTGGGCACCACGTCGTTTATAGGGCCTTTCTTGTACTCCCTCGGGTCGGCCCCCCTTCTGGCTATGAAGATCCTGGCCTTCTTGATGCCGAGACCGCCCAGCTTCAAGGCAGACAGCACCCTCGATATTCCGGTGGTGTTGCAGCTGACCACCCTCACAAATTTTTTGCCTACGGCGTTTTCGAAGTTGGCCAGGGCGTTGAAGCTCGTCTCGGCCACGTCGGCTTCCTCGCCCCCCTGGAATATGGCCGGCTTTCCCGCCTTGGCGTAGATGCTCTTGTTCTCAGCCCCGACGCCGTCAGGCGTGGCGTCCACCACTATATCGGCCTCCGATATTAGGTCGGTCAAGTTGCCCGAGACCTCGAGACCTGCCTTGCGGAAGCTCTCGCGCTTGTCGTCAGGCGCGTATAGTCTATAGCCTTTCCGCGCCGCCAGAGCTGCGCCGTAGTCGGGGGTTGTCTTAAACACGCCGACTAGCCTCATGTCGTCTTGTACCGACACGGCGTCAGCCACCCTCTTGCCTATAGTGCCGTAGCCGACTACGGCCACCCTCATAGCCAGAACCTCTTGGCCGATTCCACAAGGGCGTTGACAGCAGGTAGCTCCTCCGACAAGGCCATCAGGAAGGCGCGGCCCCCTGTAGATACGTGGAAGATCTTGTCGAGAACTCCCGCCTTCTCCGCCGACAGTATGGTGTGCCCACCCCCTATTATGGCCTTACGTCTGCTGGCGGCCTCCAAGATGCGGCGGGTGCCCGCGAAGAATTCGGGCTCCTCTATCTTGCCCATGGGGCCTGTTATCACCACGTATTCGTAGTTGGCTATTATCTCGGAGAATTTGGCTATCGTAGCGTCGCCTATGTCGCCTGGAACCTCGTCTAGGTTAGACGAATCGAGCGTGCCCGACCTAGTCCTGAAGTCGTCGGGCAGCACTATGAAGTCTCCGTAGGATTCCAGCAGAGTCCTAGCCCTCTCGACCTCGGAGAGCAGGCCCATGCCCTCAAGGAACTGCCTCAGCGACGGGCCCACGCGTGATCTGGCGGAAGCCATAACCACCGACACGAGGCCCCCCACGAGCACCTTGTCGGCCAGGCCTTTATCCAACGCCTCCTTTATGGCCCTGAGGGATTCGGGCACTTTGGCCCCGCCGACAACTATCAGCGTCAGTTTTCTGTTGCGCCAGATCTCGGATAGGGCGGCCAATTCCCTTTCCATCACGTAGCCCATACATGAGGGCATGACCATGGGGAATCCGACCACGCTGGGCTGCGATCTATGCGCCACGGCGAATCCGTCGAATACGAAGTAATCGGCGTGAGGCGCCAGCTTTCTCACCAGCCAGGTATTGGCCTGTCTCTCGGGCGGGCCCTCGACAACCTCCTCGGAGAGCAACCTCACGTTTTCTAGCATCACTATATCGCCATTTTCCATACTATCTATTTTATTTAATGCATATGGACCTATTATATCTTCTATAAATATTATAGATTTTCCAATATATTTTTCCAATAAATTTTTATGGATTTCAAGACTGGTGAAGTCATCTTGACCGGGACGGCCTTGATGCGCCAAGATGACTACCCTTGAGCCTGCATCAGAGAGAATAGATATAGTTCTCGCATGAGCTCTTAACCTATAATCGTCAAGTATTTTATTATTTTTTATAGGAGAATTTATATCGATTCTCACTATTATTTTTTTACTCTGCTTAGAGCATTTAGATATGTTTGGTATAATCGATAGCGCATGTTCTAACATGAATAATCAAGAAAATTAGTTATTATAAGCTTTACTGTAATACTCACTATATAGATTATATATAGCAACTTTAAAAGCCCTCCATCTTCTCGTCGCCATGGATCGGTATCGAAAATACAGAGAGGGTTTGTTGCACATAGGACGTGCACTACAGAGATATGGCGTGGAGTTTGTCCTAGTCGGTTCCGCCATTCTTCCTCTAGTTTATAACATAGATTATGATCCTTTAGATGTTGATTTATTTATTATAAATAAATCAACTATATTAGACTATGAATTATTTGAAAAAATAGCACAAGAAAATGAGTGGGATATGGGCACCACAGACCACGGCACCATATACTTCGAGATGGTCGTGTCCGGCGAATTGCTTAAGATTGATCTATTGGAAAATATACTTGATATATATATTCCTTCTCAAATTCTTGAAAATACTATAAATATCAAAATTGATAATCTATATGTGAGAAGTATTAAACTAGAAGATCTCTTGGTCTTAAAGGCCAAGATGGCAACTAAGGATGCCGAGGATTTCATCGCAAATATTGCCCGTATTCTTGCTGATCCAAAATATAACATATCTATAAATAAAACTTATATTAAAAGTATAATTGATTTATTTTCATCAGAAAAAGAAAATATAATTGATAGATTAAATAAAAACGGCATATATATAGATTAGCCCCCGAAGACCAGCTGCTTGGCCGCGTTGACCAGTTGGCTCAGTAGGGTATTGGTCTCGTTTCTAAATCCGAGGATGCCGCCTAACGCTCCCTTAATCATGCCAGTCACTGTCAACGCGAACGCAACGAATATACCTATGGCGAGGAACAGCAACAACGTCTCCTCCACGAATAGAGATCCCTTTTTCCTCATGTCCCTCTTCTCGAGTTAAAAGCTACTGTAACTAGAGTCAGAGCTGTTTGTAGGAAGGTCTCTGCGAGAGGAGTCTCGGCATATACAACGGCCTCTTCGGGAAGCCGGAGATCTCCTTCTCTATTGTCGTGATGAGGTCTTGTCTCGACAGTTGGATCTGTCCCTTTCCCCTAATTCTTACTGTAAATATGTTGGAGGCGGCTTCTCTTTGTCCTATCGCGACGATGTACGGTATCCATTCACGTTCTGCGTCGCGTATCCTCCTAGACAGGGTCTCCTCCCTGTCGTCTACGTCGACTCTTATACCCCTATTCTCCAGCTCGTCGGCTAGATCTAATGCCGCGCCTAGGTACTCCCGATTTATCGGGATGATACGTATTTGTACCGGCGTTATCCAGACTGGTAGTTTTGGGGTCTCCCCCCGCCTCTCCATTAACGCGGCTGTGTCGAACAAGGCGAAGAGATATCGCTCTACGCTACCTAGGATTGCGGTATGTATTATGACTGGATATCTCACTTTGTTCTCTTCGTCTACGTACTTTATGCCGAACCTCATCGCGTTTCCCACGTCTATCTGGAACGTCGCGATCTCGCGCGGTCTGCCCAGCTCGTCTATTATGTGGAACTCTACGTTGAGGACCCAGTAGTATTTCTGTTCGGGCAGTATGCGCAACAACACGGGCTTCCCCTCCCTCTTCGCCAGCTCGACCAGATAGTCCTTGTGCTCTTTATAGAACTCCGCAGTTATATTATATAAAGAGACATAATCTCTACCTATTTTCCTAATTTCTTCAAATATTTTTTCATGAAGTTTATATGTAACTTCTATAGCATTATCTAAGTTTTTCGTAAATATATGTAGATCAGGCATATAAAATCTCCTAAGTCTGAAGAGCAATACTGTCTCGCCCGGTTGTTCGTACCTATAGGAATCGGCGATCTCCAGCATTCCGAAGGGTAAATTCCTGTAGCTTATCACCCAGTCTTTAGCCATAGCGAACTGTTGAAAACATGCCGCATAGCGCAGTATGGAATCGACGTCGGTCTCCACCACGTAAAGCCTTTCGCCGAACAGCTTTGCGTGGGTCTCTATGGGCTTCTCGCTCAGCTTAAACATGTTGGTTCCCCTTATCTTGAATATCGGAATCCCCAGAGATTTGGCGACTTGGAATGCGTAATCTTCAACGAGCTCCATCATGACCGTGGCGTCGGGGCCATACCTCATATGGCCGACGTCGGACATGGGCTCCCAGTCGAAAGCAAACCTCTTTACATATTCTATATATTTAGGCTCTCCTCCCGGCAATTCCTTCTTGAAAACCTCCTTATCCACCAACGCCTTCAAGTCGGGGTATTTGTCCAATGGGAATTGGGCCGGATGGTACTCATCCCCCTCCGGGGTCAGTATGAGATAGACGTCTGGCGTCTGCTTGGGCTGTTGGGCCCCTGGCTTATGCGCGGTTTCAGGCGTGTAGGATCTGCTGAGCTCCGATAGGGGGTGCCCTAAGCACTTCATTTCGAACTGTTTATAGTAGCCAAAGGGCGCCTTCAGCACGCTAAATCCCTTAGCATTAGCTGAAAGAATTTCGTATATTTTATTTAAAATATCTCTTGATGTATATGGACGGGCTAGCCTTGATGATAAATGGGCATATGGATATATAACTATAGAGTTTGCCTTTACCTTATTTGCAACATCTATGATATCCTCTACTATCTTCGATAAATATCTGTCGTCTGGCACGTCGTCTTCCTCCACGGTTAAGAAGGCAACCAAGGCATTCTTGGCCTCGCCTCGGTTGGGCTCATCTCTTATCTCGCCCGCAGGTTCCTTCGGCTCCCATCGGAAGAACTCGGTGTGTATCAACAAGACGCGCATTGGTCGAGATTAACCACATATATTTAGCAATTCACGTATTACGTCCGCACGGCCTCTTATTAAGAACAAAAGTCTTAAATACGGGTACCATTCGCGCACTCAGCAATGCAAGCAACGCAAATCGCGCAGGGCAAGATCCCGGTGATAGGAAAACACTACTACGGCGAGGCCTACGGAATAGATCCCGAGCTCCTCTCCAACGAAGAGCGATTAAGACATATTGTGATAAGGGCTGCCGAGCTTGCCAACATGCATCTAGTAGAGGTAAATAGCTGGAGATTTAAGGGCGGAGATAAGGAGGGCGTCTCGGTTATCGCGCTGGTGCTCGAAAGCCATATAGCAGTCCATACATGGCCGGCATATGGATACGCCACGGTGGATGTCTACACCTGTGGCGAGCAGTCGGATCCTCTTACCGCTTTTAGGTATATCACAGCCCAACTGAGGCCGAAAAGATATACAATAAACTATTCAGACCGATCATATAGGTATCCCAAATAATCTTTATCTTTTAGTATAAATATTTTTATTATCTCTTCGGGGCAATAACACAACAATAGAGCTACGTATCTCGTCTAGGTTTTTCTTTTCGGCTATCCACATTCCCTTTTTCCATTTAACTACCAACTTTCTTCTTTCCAAAATAGACATATATTTATATATATACCAAGAACATCTTCTGTTCAAGCCGCATATTTTATCTATCTTTATAATGACTACAGTCCCCCTTCCGCTATAGCTATTTATATATGTCAACAAAGCGCTCAAGAATTCCGTCTCCACGACTATCTTCCTTATTTTTCTTCTACTTCGCTTTACTAATATTCTTCTATTATTTTATATTTAATATGAA
>JAEMPK010000052.1 GCA_022759345.1 Pyrobaculum sp.
GGGTGGGGGTGGTTGCGGAGGAGCTCAGAACTGAGGGCTTGGTGAAAATAGGAGGGGTGAATTGGTGGGCTGTATGCGCCGGATGTGTGGCGGCGGGGAGTTGTGTGGAGCTTTTAGATATTCGGGATGGGCGGGCTTATGTTAGACCTTGTCAGTAGGAGATATGAGACTTAGTAGCTCCCAGGTGTGTTTCATTATGGTTAGTTCGTGACGCATCTTGGCGTAGGTCTCGTCGTCTATTCTGCCGGCGGCCTTTGCGTCTTCAATCTTTTTCTCGAGTTCTACGAGGTCGAATTTGGATAGGTACTCCCGGGTGAGTGCCCTGGACCATAGGTACAAGATGCGGGACTCGAGTTCTGTCACCTTTTGCGTCAAGGCGTTGAGCCTCTCCTGATATTCGTCTATCTTTTTCTGTAGCTCTGAGGAGAGGGTCTCGTAGTCTTTTTCAGATATTAGCCCTAGTTCTTTCTTCGCCAAGAGGATTTCTTGTTCTCTTTTGAGGCTCTCGACGACGTTTCTAAGCTGGTCAATGCGGATCTTTACCTTGGCGAGGTCTGCGTCCCAGCTGGATTTTGTCTTAGAGACTGCGTCCACGTACGCCTTCCAGGTGTCCTCTATGCCTTTTACCTTCTCCTCGTATTGGGCTAGTAGTTTTTCTAGCTCCCCAAGCGCCAGATACGCTACGTCGACGCTCATTTCAACAATTCTTCGAGTTCTTTCTTAAGTTTTTCGTAGGTTTCCTGCGATATTTTGCCTTCCTTAAGCAACTCCTCGAGCTTAGACAGAGAAAGCTTCAACGAGATCACCTCAGCGCTTGTGGAGGTGGTGAGCACTCTTCTGAAGTGGACGCCTAGTCCGTCCTCCAGCGCTGTGTATTTGGCCTTGACCTCGTCAAGAAGTCCTCTGAGGGTCTCCAACTTCGTCTCAAGGTCTCTCTTTACCTCTTGATACGAGTCAGGCGGAATGAAGTCCTTCTTTAATTCGATCTCGGCTAACATCTTCTCGTAATCGCTAATGGTCTTGTTCAACAGCTCCTGCGCCCTCAGTAGAGACATCTTCTCCACTTCCCACTGCCTCCGGGCATTCACGACGTTGTTTTCATATTCTTTCCAGGCGTCGTCAAGCTTCTTCACTAAATCATCGTATTTCATCACTATGTTGTCGATTACGGGTTTTATGGCCTTTTCAAACTCCGTCTCAGGTCTCTCCGGCGTCAAGGGGAGCACCTCTGCAAGGGGCTTGGGGGCCTCCTCGGGCTTAGGCGCCGCAGGTCTCGTCTCCTCCCGCGAGTATCTAATAAAAATGGGACACTCGGCGTAGTTGCCTATGCAGTACCAACTAAAGGGGTCTATGGGCTTGTTGGTGTAGCCACATACGAACCCGGCCTCTCCCCGCCTCAAAGCTGGACATACACTCATCGCTTGAACTGACGAAGAAATATATATTTGTTACGGGTGAAGTATACTCCTACGGCCTCAGCTCCCCCAGCTCTACATCTCTCGCCTTAGTCAAATCCTCAAGAGTGCCTACGTCGTAGAAATACGCTTCTTTTGCTGTATAAACAGCCACGCGAGGCGTCAAGGACCTCGCAAGGGTGTCCATGTCTAGGTATTCTTCAGATAGCTTCTTCACCACTATGTCAGACACTACGTAAATCCCCGTGGACGTTACGAACTCGAAAGTCGGCTTCTCGCGCCACGTCTTTAGGAGGTCGTCTTCCACCTCTAACACGCCGAATCGCAACGAGGTCTTGTTCGCAGAGCCTACCACTGTGAGTAGAGCCCTCTTCGACCTGTGTAGTTCCAGGGGGGCTCTTAAGTCGAGATTTGTCAAGACGTCTGTGTTGACCACGACCACGTCGCCATCCACCCACTCTTTGGCATAGTACAACTGCCCAGCCGTGCCCAGCAGACGCCGCGACTCTAGAAAAACCACGTCGGGGTGGAAATCCGATAAGTAGCTCCTCACTAGATTCTGCATATAGTACCCAACCACTGCCACCTCCCTAACTCCGTTACGTCTCAGCCACTCCACGACGAAGTCTATCAACAGTTTAGACCCCGCGGCGGCCAGCGCCTTGGGTACGAAATAAGTCAATGGCCTCAGCCTAGTGCCCAGCCCCGCCGCAAGGACAACCGCCTTCACAAATAGTCGCCTAGCCCCTGTCTCTTTAAGTGTTGCCGAATCTTCTCCACCTCTCTCTCCATCTTCTTCACCTCTGTCAATATGTCCCTCCTGGCCTCCCCCTCCTCGCCTGAGGGTTTATACGTGCAGTAGCCCTCTGGCGTCATAGCCCGGGCCTCGCAGTAGGCGTACTGACATTTGGCGCCGATACACTCGTCGTTTAGCCAGGTGCACCAAAACACTATCTTGTTTCCTCTTATCGTCGGTTTAAGAGCTTTCTTCCCGCAACGGAATAGAGACGTGCCGTTGGGGCCTAGGGCGCATCGAGGCCCAAGACATGGAGTTCTCTGCGACACTAGATAATGTAGATGTTATTATTTAAATCTTGTAACCAAGCGACGACAGAAAAGACACAACCTCCTCGTAGCGGGGCGACGAGCGGGCGCCGGGCCTCGTGACCTTAATCGCCGCGGCTGCGTTGGCGAAAACTAACTTGGTGTAGAGATCCCTCCCCCTGAGGTACATACAGATATACGCCGCGGCGAAGCTATCCCCCGCGCCTGTGGTGTCCACTGCGTTGAGTTTAAAGGCGTCGACGTGGAGAAGCCTCTTGCCGTCAAACGCCACGGCCCCCCTAGGGCCGAGAGTTATGACGAGCTCCCCCACCGACAGTTCTTTAGAGAGCTTCTCTACGGCGGTTCTGTGGTCGTGAGAGTCAGCAAGCGTCTTGGCCTCTACGTGGTTCATGAAAACCACATCGACTCCGTCTACCACTGCTTTAACTATTTCAAGGCCTTTCCGGGCTAGAGCTGTGCCTCCGTCCACCGAGACCGTGGCGCCTATCTCGCGGGCGATTTCCTTTGCCCTAACTATGAGCTCCGTCCTGCCTGTGGCTAGGTGTATGTGGCGGACGCCTTGGAACACGTCTTTGGTCAAGTCGGCGGGGGTGAGGCCTAGGTTGGCGCCTCTATACGACAACATCCTCTTCATGCCGTCTAGATGCACCAAGACCACCACAACGCCTGACCTAGCCCCGGCTATTTTCTTCACAAAAGAGACGTCTACCCCTTCAGTCTTGAGCTCTCTAAGCGAAAGCTCGCCTAGGGGGTCTTCGCCCACGGCTCCTATGAACCGGGCCTCCAGCCCCAATCTGGCTATCGCCACTGCAAAGTTGGCCGCGGAGCCGCCGCCGCCTGTGTATAAGTCGAGCACCTCTACATTCTCGTCGAGGCCGGGCAACTCGGAGGCCTTGAGGTATATATCAAAATTTAAGTTCCCCACAGAGGCGACAGCCACAAGAGCTCTAAATTTTAAATATAAATGCATGAGGGTAGACGTGGACGTCCAGAAGATGCTAGAGGTTAGGAAGATGCTGGAGGAGAAGATCGCCAAGTTGCAGGAGGAGCTGAAGCTATACACCGCCTTGTTGGAGCTACTCGACAAATCTATTGGAGAGAGGTCTTTCTCCACCGCGGCAGAAGTTGCTAAGCCGGAGGCCGTGGAGGAGGTGAAGGGGAGGGGCGGCGAGGTCTACGCCACTGTGGAAGTCTACGGGAACTACCTCTACATCAAGTTCCGAGAGCCTGTGAAGCTCGACGGGCTCTTCAAAAGATTTTTCCTAGACAAATTCCTGCAGAAATACAAAGAAGAAGACACAAGAGAGGTGAGACAAGGCACGTTGAGACAAGAGGAGGTAATCAGGTACGAGCTCGAAGGCGGCGAAGAGGGCGAGGCGACCGCCATGAAGATATACAACTACAGGACGGAGGAGAGGAAAAGAGAAATACTGCGGGTGCTTAGGTGGACTCTGGAGAAGGTCTACTCCAGTTGAGCCACCTTCTTCTGCCGTTTGTAAAGCTCCAGCATCTCTGCCGCCGTGGTTGCTTGCTCAGGGGACTTGTCTAATCTGTAGCGTCCTGTGAACCTGGGGAAGCGTATTGCGAGCCCGACCCCCGGCTTCACCGCTCCTAGGCAACACGTGTGAAGCGGCGACAGCGTAATCTCGGCGCCTATGACCTCTATGACGACCTGCGGCACGAACCACACGTCAGCCTCCATCTTGGAGACGACTCTGGGGTGTCTATGCGGCGTCTTGTAGGGCTGCAACATCTCATACATCTTCTTCAGATCTGCATCTGTGAAGCCGCTCCCCACTTTACACACGGTGTAGAACATGTCGGTAGACGGGTCGTAGGCCGCTGCGAGAAACGCGCCGTAGAGGCCGGCCCGCTTTCCCCGGCCGTAGAAGGCGCCTACCACCACCAGGTCCACTGTGTCTATCATCTCGCTTCTGTAGTCCCTCTTATACTTAATCCAGTTCCACCCCCTCGCCCCCATCTCGTAGACAGAAGTGGGAGATTTACAGACAAGCCCCTCCATGCCGAGGGACACCGCCTCGTGGAAAAAGTTGTCCACCTCGTCGGCTCCGTCGAAAAGCCTCCACTTGGCGATAAAGACCTTGTCCGTCTCTTTTACAATCTCTGAAAGCCTCACGCGGCGGTAGATCAAGGGCTCTCCCGTGAGGTCTTCGCCGTCTATATACAACACGTCAAAGAGGTGGAGAACCGCGGGGTACATCTCCGCCGCGGCGGCCACTTCATGTTTCCTCTTTCTATGCATCAACTCTTGAAACGGGAGCATGTCCCCCGTGTCTGGGTCCACCGCCACTATCTCGCCCTCTAATATGGCCTCACGCACCGACACCGCCTCCCTCACCGCCTTCGCCACGTCAGGATAGGCGTGGGTGATGTCCTCAAGCCTTCTGCTGAAAATCTTCACAGAACCCTCTCGTATGTGTATCTGCGCCCTCTCACCGTCGTATTTGTATTCACAGATGGCGACGCCGCCGAGCTTAGACAAGATTTCAGACGCTGAAGAGAGCCTTTGCGCCAACATGGGAAGTACAGGCACGCCGGGGGTGATCTTCACCTCTTCGAGCCGCCTGCCCTCAGCAACGTGGCGCGCAAGTCTGCCCAGGTCGGGGTATATGTGGTAGGCCCGCTCAAGAGCCTCTTTATCTACGCCGAAGGCCTCAGAAAGGGCGTCAATAAGCGTCATGTCTGCGACGCCGAGTCTCAACTTCCCCACTACAAACCTAGCTATGTACTTCCCCTCCTCCGGAGAGGCGCGGGCGAAAAGCGACGAAAGAAGAGACACCTTTAAATCCTGCGCCCCCTCGCCAGAGGCCTGCGCCACCTTCAGCAAGGTGTCGTAGACCTCAGAAACCTCCAAAGGCCTCTGCTGTCCGAAGGCGAGGAGACCCGGCCTCCTGCTCAACGACAGAACCCGCCTCGCCACTTCGCCCACGTCGCCGCTCTTCTTGTACAACGACTCCAACTCGGCTATGGATACGCCGGTGGCCTTTGAAACTGCCCTTAGGCAAAGCTTCTCTGCCACGCCGAGCTCAACGCCCTCCCACGGAGGCCTCAAGTCGCCTAGTATGAAATATATAATTTTGTCTATCTCCTCAGGTCTCGCCTTTTTAAACAACGAGACGAGGAGCTTAACCATGACGGTCCTCTGCGTAGTTGCCTCGATGGCGGCAAGAGCCTTTACCAGATCCCCAAACAACACGCTCTACCGACCACCTTGTTTATAAGTGTTGAGGAAGAGCTCTAGGTAAGTTTCCTTAACCTCCTCGCCGAGTCCCAACGCCGCGGCAAGACGCCTCACCTCCTCCACCGCCTGGGGCACCTCCCCCTCCTCAGCCACAACTTTCTCAACCTCCACAAACTCGCCAAGGCCGTCGACCCAATCAAGCGACACAGAAAACCCGCCGCCTGAGTAATACTCCCGCATCTTCCTAATCTCAGCCACGGGGACAAACCCCAGCCTCCTAAACACCTCTACAACATCTAAACCAGCCTCGGCGGAGATCTCAACTCTAGTCTTAGCCCCCGCCCCCATACGCGGCCCCTTATACGTGACATAAGCCCTACCGCCCACAATCCTAACCCTCAAAGCCTCGTCAGTCGCCGCGAAGTCTCTACATGGATGTTGAAAATAGATATCCACCTCCTCCTGAGACGCGACGAGAGAAAAACCAAGAGCCTTAAGTCGTTGCCTTACTATGGAAAGATCCGCCCGGTGTTTAACCTCCACTTCTAACATATTGCTTACAAGGCGGAGCGGCGGGATTAGCCACAGCGAAACCAAACAAGAAACACCGAGATGTCATAGCGCCAAAGTATGCACACTCCCCACAATTATCAGGACGCCCCAGCACAAGCCTAACAACCGCCGTAATCTGCCTAGGAGTAACAGATGGTGATGGGGGAGGAGACGGGGAAGGAGGTGGTGGAGGAGGCGGGGGAGAAGGCAACCGAGGCTCTACGGTTGTCTTCTGCTCAACAACTGGCGGCTCAAGAGGACGCACCTCAGGTACGGAAGGCGGGTGAGGAGGCGGCGGGGAAGGAGGTGGTGGAGGAGGTGGAGGCGGAGGTTCGCGTATTAGCGGCTGGATTGGGGCAGGG
>JAEMPK010000140.1 GCA_022759345.1 Pyrobaculum sp.
CTCCATTTCTTTCTCCTTTCTAGAGAGGTAGAGCCTTAGCTTCTTGGCGGCGTCTCTAAGCGCTAGACGTATCTCCTTCTCGATCTCCGGGACTTCTGCTATGGCCTCTTTACCGGCGGAGGCGTATGGTATTTTGGTAGAACAGACGTGGACTATAACGGCAAGAGGCGCCGGGAACTTCACCTTATAGCTATCCCAGTGGAACTCGTCCACCACCTTCCTTGCCACGTCGGCGCCTTCGTCGTAGAGCAGGGGTATCTTGTTGGCGTAGCGGAGCAGAATTGGTTTCTCAACCGGTGGTATCTGGCCACCCCAGGCCACTGCCGCCTCGACGATGAAGGGGTGCCCGCCGTAGGACTCCGGCTTCCGTGTCACGGCGAAGACGGCCTCGGCGCCCAGGATGGCCTTTGCTCCTATCTCCAGGAGCTCCGGCCCCACGGGAGAGAGCCAATCGGAACGTGGCCTCCTCCAGCCCTCGTACTGTTTCATCTTTTCCACTAGTCTCACCATCTCCTCAGGCGTCAGTGCCGTGACTTTCATATTCGGGTCGAAGCCAGCCCACTCCAAGAAGCCTTTGGCTGTGCCTTCGCCTACGGCGTCGAAGTTTTCGGTTAAGAACTCGAGGAGGGTCATGCCTCTGCTTTCTGCCTTCATCTGTTTTAACGTATCAACGTCGACGCTTTTCGGATGCGGCAGACCTTCCTTAGGCGCCGGAGGGAGCTTGGTGGTTCGCCTCTTTAGCCAAAGCTCCATGTCGGGTCCCTTAAACACGATCTCGGCATAGGGGGCGATGATTGCCGTCCTCTTCAAATAATCCTCAATCCTCTTCTTTGCCCCTAGCCAGTTCCCCTCTAGATACACCTTCACAGCAGTGCCGTGCCACTTATACTTGTTGGGGTACTCTCTCCTGTCGAGTATGATGGGGCTGTTGCTGTTGGTGTCGATCATTATCTGGTACTCGTATATCTTGTCGGACTTCAAAGCGGCCGACCTGACGTACACCGGCTTGTTGGTGGTGCTTTGGGCGTATAAGACCACCATCTTGAGGCCAAGCCCAAAGACGCCTCTGTGCTGCTTTATCTTGTATTTACTGCTGTAGAAGACGCGGCCAAAGACGTTTGGTATCTCGGCTCCGGGTATGCCAATTCCATTATCCTCGGCATACACCGACACCCAACTCTTCTGCTCGTCTTCTATGTTTATTTTCAGATACACCGTGGGAAGTATCCCATAGGTCTCCGTAGCGTCAAGAGAGTTCTCCACCAGCTCTCTGACGGTCTGGTACAACGCCCTGGTGGGGTTGTGAAAACCTGCGAGCTCCCTATTCCTCCGAAACCACTCAGCTACCGGCAAGGCCTCGTAGGCGTACATAGACGTCACGTCGCCACACATAGTCACAGTTATAAGTTTTCAAGGCGTTGACTCATAGGTGTAGACGATATGTCGACCTAGCCGCTTTGTTTTCAACCACTCCCCGGCCACTTCATGCATCTATGCGTATTCCATGAAGCTGTTTAGGTGTCTCCTCTGGTTCTGTACTCTTTCTAAGAGGTGATTAACGGCACCTCGCCCGTCAACACCTAACGCCGGAAGTCTCTCTAAGTCCTCCTCTCTGCCGCCGGTGCCTTTGCGCTTGCAGGCGTGTCACCGCCATGTGTAGTCTGCTTCTCTCGCCCTCGATACACGCCCTTATCTCCTGCACCTTAGCATTTGACCTTCTCCCCACCCCCTCACGATCCCAATCTCTTTCTACAAGCAAGCCGCCTTTACCACCCCTCTGCTCTTGCCCTTGTTGATCAACCCCTCAACTTCCTTCTCACCCCTATCGCCCTCTATGTCTGCCCTCGGGAGGAGGAACTTCAGAAACTCATCAGCCGCCGTCCTCTACTCCTCTGTGCCGTGCATCGAAATCCACGCTAGGTGCATAACGCCCTTAGTCAACCAAGAGATGCAACTCCCTTCTTCTCTTCAAACCACTTAGCGGTGAAGTGCTCATCTTGCCTAAGGCCCATCTTTTTGAAGTACTTCACCACCTCCTCTACGTTTGCACTAGTCGTAGGTCTATACATCACCATCAACGCGTTGGTGGCCGATAATCTCACTTCAAACTCTCCTTCATCTAGTTCAACCTTTTTAATCTACCGCTTGACGGCCTCCTTGTCGACTACGTAGCTGTACCCCATCTTCTTAACACACTTCGTCGACGATGGCCTCAAGTGCCGTCCTTCTGTATCCGGTAGCGTGGTCGATTTTGTTTAGTTGTCTCTCGATTAATAAACTCCGGTTGTTGACCATCCATGCCTAGGCCCCTCCCAGCTGTGTACGTCTATGAAGGCTCTTGGTTCACGTGCAACAGCTCTGCCGAACTCCTCGAGAGAAGTGTTATGTAGATCCGCGGTTTTAAACTGAGGATCGAAGGCAGTGTTCAAGGGCCTAGTTTTTTAGGAGTGGGATCGCGACAAGGCTGGGCTTGTGGAGCGTGTAAGGCGTCTCTGTGATCCTCTTCTGTATGTGTTTGCGTCTCTTCTGCCAGGGGTCGTTGTCGGCTGTAGATGAGGTTTGTGTGGTAAGGCTGGGTGACATGCTGTTTGTCGTCAAAGACTGGAAAGCCAGCGTACTTGTAAGGAGCAGGCGAAACTGTTAAAAACCCGTTCAGTCAATCGCCTTCCATGGCAACCGAACAGACAATACTGGTAGGCAAAAAACCAACTACAAACTACGTAATTGCCACAGTGATGGCGTTCAACTCCGGCGTCAAAAAAGTTGTGTTGAAGGCAAGAGGCGCGGCCATCTCCAAGGCCGTGTCCACTGCGGTGATGGTGAGAGACAGATTCCTGCCTGGCAAGGTGCAGATCAAAGACGTCAAGCTACTCAGCGACAAGGTCCAAGGCCAGGGCGGCAGAGAGCGCACGGTGGCTGCGATAGAGATCGCCATCGAAATGGCCTAAAAGATTTTTTCCGCCTCGACGCCTCTTTTTGATGTCCCTCGCCGACGTCGTACGGAGTCTTTCTGATTTACGTGTCCACGGCCCTCCCTATGGGGAGTTTACCATTGCCCGTCTCCTGAAGGAGTCGGAGGGCCGGTGGACTCCGCTTTTTGAGAAGGTCCGCGATGGCTTTACAGGCGTCGGCAATATATTGGACAGTCGGGCTAAGTTGTATAAGTACCTAGGCGTCACAAGCGACGAGGATGCCTACGTGAAGCTTCTAGATGCCTTGGAGAAGCCTAGTAGATTTGAAAGAGTTTCTACGTGGAGAGATCTCTATAGGGAGGTTGACTCGCTTTACGATTTGCCTATGGTTCGATACTACGAAAAAGAGGCGCGGCCTTATTTAACCTCAGGCGTTGTGGTGGGCGTCGGCGTTGATGGGGTCATGAACGCCTCTATCCACCGGTTTTCACCTATTGACGCGAGAAAGGCTGTTGTGAGACTGGTTCCACGTCACTTGTATCACATCTTCAAATCCAGTATAGAGACTGGGAGAGAGGTGCCGGTCGCAGTGGCGTGGGGGGTGCATCCGCTAGTCTTGTTGGCGGCCGCATCTTCTCCTCCATTTGGCGTATTTGAGTTGGAAGTCGCCTCTAGTTTGATGAATGGGTTGAAGGTCATGGAGTTGGACAACGGCGCTGTGGCGCCTTTTATGGCTTCTGTGGTTATAGAGGGGCATTTGACTGGGGAATACGCCGACGAGGGACCTTTTGTGGACATAGTGGGGGTTTACGACCGCGTAAGGAGACAGCCGGTGGTCCGGGTGGAGAAGATATACGTGCTTAGAGACGACGCAGTGGTCCACTACCTACTGCCTGCAGGTTTGGAACACATATTGTTGATGGGGTTTGAGAGGGAGGCTAAGATCTGGCGTGCCGTGAGGTCTGTGGTGCCGCGGGTCAGGAAGGTTAGGTTGACGAGAGGCGGGTTCGGCTGGCTTGTGGCGGTTATTTCATTGGCGAAGTCGGTGGAGGGCGACGCTAAAAACGCCCTCTTGGCGGCCTTCGCGGCGCATCCAAGTCTAAAAATTGCGATAGCGGTAGACGAAGACGTGGATCCGGACGACCCCGTCTCTGTGGAGTGGGCTATAGCGACGAGGCTTAGAGCCGACCGGGGGATCTTCGTGGTGCCGTACGCAAGAGGCTCCACCCTAGACCCCGTCGCCCTCAACGAGGAGGGGTTGACGCATAAGATTGGTATAGATGCCACGCGCCCCCTCGACGCCGACCCTGCGTTTTTCGAGCGGGCGAGGATACCGGAGTCGTAATTATATAGGAGATAGATCTATAGTCCGTGTCGCGTGAATACGCCAGGGAGGTTGTTCTCAAGATAGCAGACGCCGTAGCTGGGGGAGAGGTGGTGCCTGTGGAGACTGCCCACATCTCCGGCGTCTCTTACCTCACCATCGGGGAGTACGGCGTCGAGTTTCTAGAGTTTTTGGCGTCTTCCGGCGCAAGGGTCTCCGTCTTTACGACGTCTAACCCCGCCGCGGCGGATCTCCGCGGCGTGCTGGACGTGGAGGAGAGGGTTTTGAGGGGGCAGGAGCGGATTTCGAGGGCGTTGCGCGCCTTAGGCGTCAGCTTGATGTTTTCCTGCACGCCTTACGACTTCGTGTTGACTAGGCCGCGCACCTTCCACGCATGGGCAGAGTCCAACGCCATAACTTACATCAACACCTTCAGAGACGCTTGGTCTGACAAAAACCCCGGCCCCCTGGCGTTGTTGGGCGCAATTGCGGGTTTTGTGCCAAAGACGAGTCTCTACACTCTTGAGGGCAGACGCCCCACCGCTTTGGTTGAGGTCAAAGGGGGACCTCTAGACTCACTGGAAGCTGGAGTGGTCGGCGCGCTTGTCGGCGAGCGGCTGGGAACCGGCGTGCCTTATTTAAGAGGCGTCTCTTTTGTGGATGAGGAGAGTAGACGTGAATTCGCCGCGGCGCTCTCGACGTACTCCTCCATGGTTTTTGCAGTGGTCGAGGGGGCGACGCCTAATTGGAAAGAGTATCGAAACTTGGCGGAGTTCCGGGACAAGATAGAGATCTCTAAAGAGGACGTGACGCGTTATCTAAAAGACGCAGGAGACCCGGACGTTATATACTTCGGCTGTCCTTTTGCAGATGTGGACACCATAATGTGGATCATAGGCGAGGTCAAAAAGAGAGGCAGAGCCAGGAAGCCTGTGTACGTTTCGACATCGCCTGGGGTGTACAGCCAGCTGGGAAACGTGGTGAAGGCCGCCGCGGAGTTGAACGTGCATATATTCGCAGGCGCGTGTCTAGTCGTTTCCCCGTATACAAGAAGATTTAGGCGCATAGCCACGGACTCGCTTAAGGCTCTCTTCTATATCCCGCGGCTTCAAGGCGTGGAGGTGTTTCCCTGTAGGAGAGAGAGATGCATCGAGTTGGCGTATGCTTAAGCCCGTCGTAAGCGGCAGGGGACGCGTGTCGGCGTCTGTCGTCAAGCTGTCAACGCCCGTCTCGTTTCTAGGCGACCTCGACCCTGAAACGGGGAGGCTTGCCGGTCTGGACGTGGCTGGGAAGATAGTAGCCTTGCCGTTTGTCAAGGGCTCTACCGTCGGCCCATACGTTTTGTGGAGCGCGGCTAAAAAGGGGAAGGCGCCGCTGGCCATAGTGGCAGAGAGACCCGACCTAATGTTGGTCACGGCTTGCGTCCTCGCCGGCGTGCCGCTTTTCCAGGGACGCGTAGAGGCGGACTGCATAAATATCGACCTCGAGACTGGAGAATATGAGCAGTGCCGATAGGGAGCTTTTGGCGAAACTTTCGCTTTTGATGCTGGAGGAGCTGGCCCTCAGGCGCGGCGGCAGAGTTAAGCCCAAGTACTGGAAGACGTATCGAATGGCGGAGTTTTGGCTTGGCAGAGAAACTGCGCGGAGGGTGTTGGAGAGGCTGGCCGAGGGCGGCTATGTGAAGATCGACGGGGCGTATGTGGTTTTGGCTAGGCGTTTTACTCCTCAGAAATCTCTCCGCGCCGTGTTGAGAGATGCCTACAGTCTCCTCGCCACTGGAGCGTCTCGATGACGTAATCTGGTATGTTGTGTACATTCTCCCCGTAGAGGACGGCTCTCCCAGCCAGCCACAGAACTGTATCTATATGAAGCGGAGGCACCCCGCTTTCTTGAGCCACGCGGCTCCACACGGCCTGCACTTCTCTCTGCCGCCTCATGGCCTCTGTAGGCGGCATGTCTACGAGACCTGCGCACCAAGTCAAATGCGCCACCCGGAAATCCACAGGTATTGGGATTTCAAAAGGCATAGGTCTCTCTACACCTCTGCTACACATATATGCGTAGTTTAGTATCTTGACAGAAAAGACGATAGTCTTCTGGCTAGGATCCGCATCTAGTAACTCTGAAATTTCTTTCAAGGTGTTGATTAGGTTTTCTAGATTTGGGCGGTATCTACAGATCTTCAAAATACGCCTCTTCCGCGCCTCGACGCCGATCCTCAAATAGGGGCTCGTCTCTAGATATGTCAGAAAATCTTTGCATACATCAACGATTTTCCTCTGGGAGAAGTAACGCCCGAAATATTGCCAATGCTCTTCTCCCCTGC
>JAEMPK010000117.1 GCA_022759345.1 Pyrobaculum sp.
GCCCCGCGTACACGGCAGAGACGAAGCCGTTTTGGTCGAAGGTCTTGCTGAGCTGCCCGTCGGCGCCTATCTGCACAGAGGGGTATGCGCCTAGGAACTCTATCTTCATACCTGCGTACACATAGCCCTCGCCTGGGGTCACGTACGGCTTCGCCAACGTGGCGAAGCCTGCGCCTTGTATCTTAATTGTGGTCTCCTCCACCTTGTAGGCTATTTGTTCGAGTTTTGCAGTCGGCGGAATCACCACAGTCGTCGCAGCTAGGAGCAACGCCGCCAACCCAAGCGTGATTAGGAATGTTCTGGTCATGTCTTGTAGACATGCACATTTTTTAAGAGCTGTACGTAGTTAGGCGCTCAAATTAGAGAAATATGAGGGTATTACAATTGGGTTAATTTGCCGAGGTACTCCCAATACGCGTCTAGCTCCTTCTCAATCTCTGCAATTTCTTGCTCAGTCAAGTGGGCAAATCTTCCCTGTAGCTTTAAATACTCCTTTAGCGGCTTCCTCTTCGATTTGTCTAGGTGGTTGTTGCTGGGGGGGTTTAGCTTGAGTTTGCCGTGGTCCCATTCATACAGCGGGAAGTAGCCGGTCTCCACTGCGAGCCGGGCAATTTCTACAGTCTTGTTCTCGGGGTAGCGCCACCCGGGCACGCAGGGGGCGAATATGTGTAGGAAGGTGGGTCCCTCCTCGGTGTAGTCAAGCGCAGTCTTTATTTTGTTGACCATGTCCAGTATATACGCGACGCTGGCGGTGGCGGCGTATGGCACTCTGTGTGCCATCACAATGCCCATGATGTCTTTCTTCCACTGCACCTTGCCTCTCAACGCCGTGCCCACCGGCGTGGTTGTGGTCCATGCGTACTTCGGCGTGGAGCCGCTTCTCTGTATGCCGGTGTTCATGTAGGCCTCGTTGTCGTATAGTATGTAGAGGACGCCGTGCCGCCTCTCGAGCATGCCGCTAAGCGACTGAAGCCCTATGTCGTAGGTGCCCCCGTCGCCTGCGATCACGACCACCTTGGAGTCGCCGGCGTCCCACCTCCCCTTCTTCTTAAGCGTCTTGATGGCGGCCTCCACGCCTGACGCCACCGCGGCGGAGTTCTCAAAGGCGACGTGTATGTATGGATGCATCCAGGCCGTTTCGGGGTACGGCGTCGTGGTCACTTCGACGCATCCCGTGGCGTTGACGATCACGGCGTTTGGCCCTATAGTTTTCGTTATCCACCTCATGGCTATGGCGGCGCCGCAACCGGCGCACATCCTGTGGCCTGGGGCAAAGAGCTCCTCACGCGGCAGGTCTCTCAAAGTTTTGTAGTACACTTTCATACCCTCACCCCCATGAATACTACTTCTTTACTGGGCCGCTCTTTCAGCATGGTATATATTTTGTACATATCCTCGACGTACATAGTGCGTTGTCCTATTCCATGGATTATATTGACCGCCGGCTTATCCACGCCGTGCATGAACATGGCGGTGGCTATGTCCTTGTAGAGAGGCCCCTCGGCGGGGCTACCGAACATTATCGCCCTGTCCAACACGGCGAAGGCCTTAACTCCCTCCAAAGCCCTTAACACGTCCATCGATGGGAATGGTCTGTAGAGTCTTATCCTCACCACGCCGGCGGCTATGCCTCTTTCCCTCGCCATATCCGCCGCAGCTTTTGCGTTGCCGTAGGCCGCCCCGCCGTAGGTCACTATGGCGTAATCCGCGTCTTCCATGCGGTACGTCTCAACTACTCCGTAGCTCCGGCCGAACTTCTCGCCGTAGAGCGCGTCCACCTCCTTAACCACCTTATAGGCTTCTCTTAAGGCGGTTGCCTGTTGATACTTGAACTCGTAGTACCAATCGGGGGAGGCTAGGGGGCCCATGGTGACGGGCCTCTTGGGATTGAGGGTGTACGGCCTCAGCGGCCTGGGCAGGAATTTCCTCACCTCCTCTTCGTCGTTGAGCTCCACGGGCTCTACGGTGTGGCTCATGAGGAAGCCGTCGTAGGCGACCATGGCGGGTAAGTTCGCCGTCTCGGCGACGCGGTAGGCCTGGATTATGGTGTCGTACACCTCCTGCGCAGACGCCGCGATGTAGATTATCCAGCCGGTGTCTCTTGCGTTCATGACGTCGCCGTAGTCGTTGTGTATGCTGATGGGCGCAGACAAGGCCCTGGTGGGCACCGCCATGACTATAGGTAGCCTCATGGCGCTGGCGATGTGCAGGATCTCATGCGCCAGCTCTAGGCCCTGGCTGGAGGTCGCGGTGAAGACTCTGGCCCCCGCCGCCGAGGCCCCCACCACCGCGGAGAGGGCGCTGTGTTCAGACTCCACGTGTATAAGCTCTGCGTTGAGTTCGCCGTTTGCCACAAACTCAGAGAGCTTTTCGACGATGGTTGTCTGAGGCGTTATGGGGTACACCGCGATTACGTCGACGTCGGACGCCTTCACGGCGTACGCTGCGGCGTAGTTCCCCGTGAGGGCCTCTACCAGTTTAGTCTTCTGCATCATGGAGCCTCCGGCACCATTTCTATGGCCTTGGTGGGGCATTCGTTCGCACATATGCCACAGCCCTTACAGTAGTCGTAGTTGATTTCATACTTCGTGTCGTAGGTCCTTCCGTTTACCTTAAAGACACCTTTTATCTCCACTATGGTGCCCTCCGGACAGTAGAGCCAGCAGAGCTGGCACCTGACGCATCTGTCGTCGTGTATTACGGGCTTAAGCGTCCTCCAGCCGGCCGTTTTATTTCTCCTGGTGGAGCCGGGCTCCGGGATTACCGCGCCTATGGGAAGTTCGGAGGCTTTGGGGAGGCTCATAGCTCCTTGGTTTCTTGGAAGGCTGTTTCTACAAGCTTTATGTTGAGGTCGTAGAGCCTGCCTGTGAAGTACTTTTTCAACGCCTCAGCCACCGAGTGAAGAGTCACAACGCCTGTGGCCTTCACCACGGCGCCTATCAGCGCGGTGTTTACAATCGGCCTGCCTAGGATTTTCATCGCCAACGAAGTTGCATCTACGTAATATGTCTTTTGGGGGGCTTTGTAGACGCCGTTTACCACGAGTATCGTGGTGGGCTTCGCGCCTTCCAGCGGGTTTTCGGCTTGGAAGAGGGACTGGTCGGCCACCACTACTACGTCTGGGTGGAGGACTGGCTCCCTGATGTATATGGGCTTGTCTGAGATGCGGAGATAGCTCTTCACGGGGGCTCCTCTCCGCTCCGGTCCAAACTCGGGGAACGCTTGGGCGTATTTGCCCTCCAGTATGGCTGCGGTGGCTAGGACCTGGGCGGCGGTCACCATGCCCTGGCCGCCGCGTCCATGAAACCGAAACTCCAAAATTCCCATGTCTATATTATGTTTGTCATTTTTAACCTTATCTATTTTGCATTTGCCGAAACTTTTTTCTAGCACTTAATACGTTTCTTCTATGAGGTGCGTATTCGTAACGAGGGATAGGTTCCCCTCTTCTATGTATAAAAAGCTGGAGGAGGTGGGGAGGGTTGAGGTGTATCCCTATGGCGAGTCGCCGTGGTCGACTAGAGGCGTGCCCAAGGAGGTGTTGATAGACGCGGCGCGGCGGTGTGACGCTTTGGTGATCTACATAGGCGACCTTGTGGATAAGGAGGTTCTGGACGCGGCGGAGCGGCTTAAGATCGTCTCTACTGTGTCCGTCGGCGTGGATCACATCGACGTGGAGTACGCCAAGAGGAGGGGCGTCGCCGTGGCGCATACGCCGTACGTCTTGGTGGATGCTGTGGCGGATCTGGCGGTGGGTCTCCTAATCGCCGTGGCGCGGAAGATCGCGCTGGGGGATAGGCTGATCAGGGAGGGGAGGGCATCGCCGGTGTGGGGGAGTCTCATGGGCGTGGATTTAAAGGGGAAGAGGGCGGGCATCGTGGGGCTGGGGAACATCGGCGTTGCGGTGGCCCGTCGGCTTTTGGCCTTCGGGATGGAGGTGGTGTATTGGAGCAGGAGGAGGAAGCCCGAGGTGGAGTTCGCCCTAGGCATAAAGTACGTAGAGCTCGACGAGCTTTTGTCAACTAGCGACTTCGTCGTGGTCGCTCTCGCCCTGACGCCCGAGACCGAGAGGTTTTTCGACCGGGAGAAGTTCGGCAAGGTGAAGAGGGGGGCCTTCTTCATCAACGTGGGGCGTGGGAGGCTGGTGGACACCGAGGCCCTCTTGGAGGCGCTTGAGGATGGGCGGCTCGCCGGCGCCGCCCTCGACGTCTTCGACGTAGAGCCTCTGCCGCCTGGCCACAGGCTCGCCAAGCTGGACAACGTGGTGTTGACTCCGCACATAGGCTCGGCGGCTGTGGAGACGCGGGAGCGCATGGCGGAGCTCGCCGCCGAGAACGTCGTGGCGTTTTTCAGAACCGGGAAGCCGCTCTACGCGGTATAGCTTAAAAAGAGGAGTCGAGAGCTACATATGCGCGTCCTAATCCCGGTGGACGAGGCCAAAGGGCTTGACTCGCCCATCTCTGACGAGTTCGGCGAGGCGCCGTTTTTCCTGGTTGCGACCGACGGCGGGGGGCTCGAGGTGTATAGAAACGAGGAGGTGATCAAGGGACGTGGACATAGGTGGGAGGAGATCCTCCAGCTCAAGCCAGATGTAGTCATCACGCGGGAGATCGGGAGGCCTGCATATCACGCCTTTAGGGCCAAGGGCGTTAAGATCCTCCTGGCCGAGGGCGCCACGGCGCGCGAGGCGTTGGAGAAGTGGAAACGCGGCGAGCTTCGGGAGTTTCCCCCGGAGCTTGTACACGAGCCTAGACACGAGCACCACGGCCGCCACAAAGCCCATTGACGCGCCAACCGACACATAGGCTACGCGGGAGACCGGCCGCGTAGGTTCTTCTGGCAATAACTTGCGCAAAGAGACGGAACTAATCTTTTTGATAAAGCTGTGGGGACATACGGCGCGTCGTACTCGCCGCCGCTTGTAAGAGTTTGTGCCCGTAGCCCGCACTATGCGGGCCTTGCAGAGGCCTTTCAGGCAACCCGAGGTGCTGGCCGCGTCTCAGGGTTAATGCGGAGTCAGCTGAACACCAGTTTGTCTAGGTGCGCCTTGTATCTCACCCACCATTCGTAGTAGTCGTCGTAGTCTTCGAACTTCCACTCTTTGGCTCCCAGCTCGGCGGCTAGCGTAGATACGAGGTCTCTGCTTCGTTTGCTTTCCCAGGGCATGGGCTCGGCGCCGGCGAGTTTGGCGTAGTAGGCAAGGTCTCTGTAGAGGCGGGGAGTGGGGGGTTTTACGCCGATTAATCTATAGAGGTCTGCGAGGACAGGCTCCGCCCAGCCGCGGTGGAATCTGCATATGCCCGCGTTGTCTATGTAGGCCTCAGCCACGGCGCGTTCATATGCCGACTTGGCGAAGTCCTCCGGCGGCATGAAGGTGGGGTTGTAGTTGCTCCAGTACCTCCCTTGTATGTACATGGGTGCTATTAAGCCGGGCGCCCAGTAGAAGTTGGGGGTCATGTAGCCCTCGGCGCCGAAGGCGGCGTAGACCGCCAGGTCTCTGAAGCGGTGGCCTACGGCCCTCACTCTGTCTTGGAACTTTTTCTCAAGTTCGCGGGCGGCTTTTCTTATGCCGTTTCTGGCGATGAGCGTAAGCACCTCTGTGGCGTTGTTTACAAAGTTCTCTATCAGCCTGGCGGCGAGTTTTGCGTTTTTCTTGGAGTCGTCTACGGGGCGGAACTTAGAGGGGTCGAAGGCGGGCGTGTCGTCTATGCCCACCTCCTCGGGTTTGAGGAGGCCCGTGTACACAGCGTCGAAGAGCCAAGCCACTAGATGCCCCGTCTCTATTGCGTCTAGGCCTAGCCTGTCGATTAAGTCGACGAGAGGCACCGCCTCCTCGAAGAGGTAGTTGCCTATGAAGGGCCCCACGGCGTGGAAGGACTCGTAGTCTACCTTCTTTCCCCGCCACACCTTTTTGCACACGACGGGGCAGGGCTCGCCGCAGTTGTACCAGCTTTTAGCCTTCTCGAAGACTTCCCGTTGGAAGGGCTTCCAGAACAGCTCCAGCACGAGGTCGGCGTGTCTTATCCTCTCCTCCTTAGGCATGTAGATAGATTTGTAGCCGAAGAGGGGGAGGAGGTCGCGGTAATGTGGATAGTTGACGCCGAAGGTGCCGCCTGTGCCCATCTTGGGGTCGAAGCGGTATTTTACAGTCTTCTCGTTCAGCACATCGACATACGCTTTGCCAGTTTTAGTCCTGAAGAGATTGTTTATGGCGTCTACGTCTGCTACCTTTTCGTAGAGCGGCCTCTTGGGGCCTCCTACCACTATCGCCGCCACGTTGTGGCCTTGCGCAAGCGCCGTGCCGGGGCCTCCCCTCGCCGCGAAGTCCTCGGCGCCGAGCTTAAACTCGCCGCT
>JAEMPK010000099.1 GCA_022759345.1 Pyrobaculum sp.
GGTGTACCAGTTGTTATGTATGTAGAAGCCGTTGCGGAGGTCCGCCAGCAACGCTTCCAAATCCGCCGGCCCGTCCCCCGGAGCGACCTCCACGTGGCCCGGCACAGGCCTGGCCCAGCCGCTGAGTGCGTGGCCAGTCGGCTCCATCCCCAGGGCGTGGGCTGTCCGCCTCGTGTGTATGAAGCCGCTGAGGACGCCCCTTCTGTACACCTCGACGGGTCTCGGCGGAGTCCCCTCGAAGTCGAAGGGGACGTAGCCGTGTGCCGACTCGTCGTAGGTCTTCTCCACTACTGTGAGTAGCTCAGAGGCTACCTGCCTCCCCACGTCCTCCTTAGTGTAGCGGGAGCTGTTGGCCACGACCTCGGAGCCGTTCGTCCAGAAGTACAGCAACTCCCCCACGAGGTGTCCAAACACGAGCGGGGACAGGAGGAGATCCGCCTTGGTGAGCTCTATACGTCTCTGCGGCAGTCCCTTGGCCAGGGAGAGGAGTTGTGAGTTTTCTTCGCCTAGTTTCTCCGCCTTGATGTCGGCGACGCGTCTACCGGCGGCTGCGGCCGTGGCGGATAGCTCGCCTAGAAAAGACCGCATGGTCATGTAGACCCTATTGACGGCGTACTGGCCCCCGCGCCCAGTCGAGTCCTCGTACTCAACTTCGACGTAGGCGAGGTTGACGACGCCTGCACTTCTTTCTACCCCAGCCGCCGAGTCCACTGCCCTCTTCACAAGGTCAGGCAACTTCTCAAAGTCCTCCGGAGGCTCGCGGCGGGTTGGGAGCCGCGGCCCCTCCACAGGCACGTAGAGGGGGTCCTCTGGAAGAGACGCCAGCCTCTTCAGCGCCTCCTCTATCTGCGCCAGGTCGGGGGTTCCCGTGGCGCTTAAGAATGTGGTCTTCTTGCCCTTGGCGAGGTAGATATAGGTGTTTTCTACGTCCCAGTTTTTAAAAACGGTGATTTCGTCGTTGGCGAAGCGTACCATGTAGTTCCTAACCCTCGTCTTCACGACGATGGCCTCGTCGACGTGGCGTTGCAGAATCTTCAGAATCATGGCACCACCCTGAGGTTTCTACTTCTGAAGGTAGGCCCGCCCATGGTCACGGGGATGCCTTGCGACGGGTTGCCCTTGCCGCACGTGCCTACGAAGAGCCGGAAGTCGCGCCCCACGGCGTCTACGTTGCCCCACAGCTCCGGGGTGTCCACCTCGATGAAGCCCTTGATGGGCTGTTTCAGCTCGCCGTTTTCGATGAGGTACCCCTCGAAGATGCCGTATCTGCCAGAGTACCTGGTGTCGTTTATGTTCCACTCGGTGTAAGACACCACGTATATCCCCCGCCTAGTGTCCCGTATAATCTCCTCAGGCCTCCAGTCGCCCGGCTCGAGGTAGGTGTTGGACATACGCGGTATGGGCTCCCTGTCGAAAGCCGACGCCCGCGCCCCCGCGTTGCTGTGGACGCCCAACACCGCGGCGTATTGCCTGTTTGTAATAAACTCGGTGGCCCAGCCGCCCCGCACCAGTTGCTTGGGCCTGGCCACCACGCCCTCCTCGTCCACGAGGTAGAAGCCGTAGGTGCCCGGCAACGCCGGGTAGTCAGTGATGTTCACCAAGTCGCTCCCGATCTTAACCCTGAGGTTCCCCGGCCTTAGGTAGGACTCGCCAGCCTCCGCTCCCTCCCTGCCGTAGATCCTGTCGAGCTCGAAGGGGTGGCCTATAGATTCGTGCACGAGTATCCCAGTCATCTCCGGGGCGAAGACCACGTCGTATCTCCCGGGCGGGACGGAGCGCGCCTTCTCCAGAAGCGCAGACACCTTCCGGGACTCCTCCTCCACCGTCTTCTCCGCGCCCCGTAGGGAGTCGGCCGAGGTGCCGCCGAGGAATATATCCCTCTGGAGGCTGCCGAGAGACGGCTCGTGTTTGATAAACATACCGAATACGTAGACCCTGGGTATCTTGCTGTAGACGTCCGCCCCGTCGCTGGTCAATATGCGCTTCTCCGTCGTCCATATATTGACGTAGAAACGCCGCACGGTCAAGTCCTTAGCGGCGTGTTCGTCTAGGGTCTTCGCCAGCTCCACGGGGTCTAGGGGGATGTCTGGGAGGCTGTAGCTGAGCTTAGCCAACCCCTCCTCGCTAAGCGCCACCGGGCTCTTCCGCACCCTCCCCGCGGCCTTGGCGAGCTTAACCGCCCTCTCAACGGCGTCGAACACGTCCTCGAGCTTCATGCTGGGCGTGGCGGCGAACCCCAAGCCGCCCCCCGCCACCGCCCTGACTGCGACGCCCTGCGAGGAGTAGGATACGGCGAATTCAAACTGCCCGTTTCTCAGCCCTGCGGCAGAGCCCGAGTCCCTCTGCCACCGGACCTCTACGTAAGACGCGCCTAGAGACAAGCCGTAGTCCAGAGCCTTTACGAGAACATCCTCCATAGACCACACTCATTAACTCCTACTTAACAATTGCCGCAACGTGCCACTCTTTCGTAGAATTGTTAACTACCAAGCCGCATAGATACCACATGCTCTGGTACGTAATCGGGGGATCTGAACCCAGCACCTTCTACAAGGCGACGCTTCATCTGGTTTGGTCGGCGCAAGCCGCCCTCTACCTAACGGCGGCGTTGTTCCTCGCCGGCCTGTCTCTGCCTCAGCAACACCAGCATTTCATGGTAGCTGGTCTCCTCGCCTTTTACCACGCGGTGATGTATGTCCAGCTACCCGGCTTCATAAACGCGGTTCCGCACAGAGTAGCCACGTGGGTCCTCTTGGCGTTTTTCCTTCTAGGCGTCGCCGTCTCGCCCGGCGTGGGCTACCTGGCGTATCTGCCCTACTCCCTCCTCCACGCGGTTCTCTACGTCAAGGGTCTTTGGGGCAAACCAACATACTACCCCAACCTCATAACCGTCGCTGGGTTGTTGCTCCTACCCCTCTCGGCGGCTCCGCTGGAGGCCGTCCTTTCCTTTCCGCTGGCTTCCGTCTACTCTTTGATGTACCGCATAGACTTCTCCCGGGCGAAGAAGAGGTTCACCGCCGCCACCGCAGCCGCCGTGGCCGCGGCTTACGTCGCCGCCTTTTTGGCGGTGAAGGCCGGGTACCTGTGGGCCGTGGCGGTGCCCTCGCTATTACTTACTATTTTCGCCGTGCCCCGGCTCAACGACCTATATGGGGCATCCGCGTTTTTCTTCCGGTGGGCCGTGGCGCTGGCGCCTCTAGGTACCCACCTCGTCTACATGGCATTTGGCGTGATTATGTCTGCCCTCTGCGTGCCCTACTTCATACCCGCCATACTATACAGAGAAGTGCCTCGCTACAGGGGCGAGCTCGTGGCTGTTGCGGCAACTGCCTACGTCTTGAGAAACGCCGGGTTCGCGGCCCCAGCGGCGGCCCTCGTTGCTGGGCTTATTTTATACGTGGCATGGCGCTCCTTCAGGGAGCGGTATTATCCGCCTCCGCCCCCGCCTTAGTGTAGCATCAACGCGATGAGAAATAGGGTGAGTATGGGGCTTGAGGTCTTGAACATCTTCCACATGGCCTCGTCTGTCATCTTCCTCAGCGCGTAGAGGCTGGTGGCCACAGTGGCGGCCACGCCGGCCAGCACCAAGACGAAGCCGGCCGCGCTACTTCCGAATATGAAGTAGAGGAGGAGTATATAGGCCGCGCTGAGGATGTTGAGGACGGAGATTATGACGATGGCCTTCCTTTCGTCTATAAGCGCCGGCAACATCGGTATGCCGGCTTTTCTGTAGTCGTGTCGGTAGCGGTAGGCCAAGGCCCATATGTGCGACGGGATCCAGAGATATATCGCGAAGGAGATGAGCACCGCCGGAAGGTCAACTGTGCCCTTGGCCAAGGCGTAGCCCCCGAGGAAGGTGGCGTTGCCCGCGAAGCCCCCGCCCAATATGTTAAGCCAAGTCCTCCTCTTGAGCCACATGGTGTAGACTACGGCGTAGAAAAACCAGCCCAAAGCCACGAAGAGGCCGGGAAGGAGGCCCAGCGTAAAAAATCCCAACGCAATGCCAGCCGCCGACAACGCTAGCGAGTAGACAAGCGCATTGAGGGGCGGCACCACGCCGGCGGGGAGAGGCCTTGCGGCAGTCCTAGTCATGAGGCTATCGATGTCTCTTTCCCAGTAGTGATTGAAGGCGGCCGAGCCTGCTGTGGACAAGGTGGCAGCTAGGAGGAGTGAGCCGAGTTTTGTCCAGTCGATTTGCGGCGCGGCGTATATATAACCCGCGACGCTCGCCAGGATCAATAGCCAAATCACCCTCGGCTTAATTAAAACTATATAGGGATTCACAAGCCAAAAGCTGTATTTTCTCTTTATAAAGATTTCGCACGAGTGCTCCGAACATTTTTATACTACACGTAGGTAGAGCCGTGAAGATTGAAGGAGTCATCGCGGCGACAGTGACGCCGTTTACAAAAGACGGCGTTAACTACGAAGCTTTGAAAATCCTCCTCTCTAGGATCGTGGAGGCGGGATATCAAGGGGTCTTCCCCACCTCCTCTACGGGAGAGGTGACTAAGTTGACGCCGGAGGAGCGGGTAAAGGTCATGGAGGTGGCCCGCGACGTGGCGAAGGGCAAGACGCTGGTAGTGGGGGGTACGGGCACCGGAGATCACATATCCACTATAGAAATAGCTAGGCGGTACAAAGACGTGGGGGTTGATATACTCTTGGTCACGCCGCCTTACTACATCCAATACGACTGGGCCGCTCTCTACGCCTTCTACAAGAAGGTGTTGGACAAGGTTGACATGCCTACGATCCTCTACACAATCCCCCTGGCCACTGGCTACAACATACCGGTGGAGGTCTTCGAGCTGGTCGCCAACGAGTACAGCCAGGTGGTGGGCGTCAAGGACAGCTCGGGCGACTTCCGCTACCACCTCGACCTCATACACCTCCTCGGCAGGAGGCTCTCCGTCTTGCAGGGCCTCGACATGTTGTTTGTTCCGTCGTTGTTGATGGGGGCCCACGGCGGGGTTTTGGCGGGGCCAAACTTCCTCGGCCGCATCACGCTTGAGCAGTACCGCCTCGTGAAGGAGGGCAGGGTCCAGGAGGCCGTGGCCCTCCACAACAAGTTGATGCCGCTGTGGAGGTTCATGGGCGGTTGCGGGCTTGTGGGGAAGCTAGGCGGCAAATGGCCCACGCTTTACAAGGTCGCCGCCCAGCTGGTCCACGGCATAGACATGGGACCGCCGAGGGAGCCCCTCCCGCCTATCGACGACAAAGACAAGAAGGAGCTGGAGAGGCTCCTCAAGGAGCTGGGCCTTATCTAAGCTGTGGGCGTAGTAGACAGAAGGGTTTTCGAGGCGCGGAAGAAGGCGTTTATAGAGCGGCTGGAGCGGGAGGCCCTGCAGGAGCGGGTAGACGGCGACATCCTGCCGCTTCTCCGGCTCCTTAACACACACCCCGATGTCTACACCACCTCTAGTTGCAGTGGGCGGATTATGGTGGCCGAGGCGGTGAGGCCGAGCTACAGCAAGGGTAGGGGGTTCAGGCCGGTTGCCAAGTGGCACCACCCAGTTCCGGCGGAGCTAGTGGCTGAGGCAGTCGCGGAGGTGGACAACGCGTGGCTTATGGTGAGGGGCGCCATTCTGCACCTAGCCGCCGCCGACGCCAAGACTGCGTATAGGCTGGTGGAGATTGGGCGGGAAACCGGCCACAAACACAGCGGGATAATAGCGATAAACCGAGGCGGCATTTTCGTAGAAATACTCGGCGAAGAGCGGCTGGACATCCCGCTTAAGCGAGACGGCGTCTTGGTCTCAGACATGGCCGCCGCGGTTGATATGGCCAACAAGACTTTGGTATTGGCCAAGCTGAGGCTCTACTGGCTGGCGGCGCGGCTCGAGGCGGAGCTCTTCGGCAGAGAGGCGCCCTCAAGTGAGGAAATTCGACAGGCCATTAGGCGCGTGGCTCATTGTCTTGGCTGAACGGCGCTACGCAACATTTTTTAAATTGGATGCACGCTGTACACATGGCGAGAGCAAAAACAGCGACTGCGCTTTCAGATCCGAGAAGAGTTGCCCTAATTAAACTACTAGAGGAAAGAGGGCCGCTCACCCAGGCCCAGATAGCCAAGGCCCTCAACATGTCGTGGGGACAGTTGCAGTGGCATTTGTATATCCTTGAAAGAGAGGGTAGAGTAAGAAGAATAACGAAAAACGGGTTTACATATTACGTATCAGCCGCGGCATCTACCCAATTTTTGTCAGATTTAGAATAAGCGGGTCGTAGGCCTGG
>JAEMPK010000072.1 GCA_022759345.1 Pyrobaculum sp.
CCAAAAAACCGAACCCATAAACCCACACAGAAACCAGATTAAAAACAATTAACGCATGGCTTTTCTGTCCTCCAGCACTTATCCACGTCCCTTTATGCCGATTCACATCCCGCCGCGGCTAGATGTAAAACTCCTCTGCTAGTTCCGTCTTGACGTAGGTTCCGCCTTTCAACAAGACATAGCCTAGCCGGTTTAGTATTTGCAACAGCTCGTAGTCGTGTTCGGGTAGCTTCTCGGCGTCTTTGAGAGACATCGGCAACTTGTCCAGGAGCTGGCGCGCCGCCTCTTTCAACACGACCACCTCTCTATTTGCCCCCTCGTCGCGCAGAATCAAGACGAGTCCTCTTTCCATGGCCTGCCGCAGGGCCTGTCTAGACTTGATTTCAGTCAACGGCATAAACCTCTTGTCTCTAAGCACCTCGATGAACGACTTCGGACCTTCTTTCTGTTGCGGCCTCGTCTTTTTCAGCTCTCGCACCTCTTCAAGAATTGTGTTAAGAAGTATCTCTAACTCGTCCAGTCTCTCTAGTATTCTCTTAGCATCTTCACAAGACATTCACACATCACAACGGGTAGGCTTAAAAACTAAGCGTATGCACTACAGCCCCGTACCTCCGGCATCTACGAGATAGAGACAGTACTTAACTCAAGAGGACGGTCAAAGAGCTCTGTGTCGGTAAAGCTGTTGCTGACTCCCCCAAACACTAACCCATCAAAAGAATGGGGGCCTTTCGCAGAAGAGCTCGTCTAAATCACGAAACGGCCGCGGTCAACAGAGGCGTTAGGCCGACGAGGCGAGCAGAGGCGCTTTCTGCGCAAAGGAGAGAAGGCTAGGCTTATGACCTAGGCATGTATCTCTACAACGTCGTTGTCGGACAAAACGTAGTCTCGCCCCACGCGCTTGGGGCGTTGTGGATATAGGTCTCTCCTCCACACTACAGCGTATTTAAATGTCTCCAGCAGAGACGAGTGTATCTGCGCCGCGACGTCTCCCACCGTGGAACCCGCCTTCATCACAATAGGCTTCTCTATGTACGTCTTTGAATGCACTGGTTTTGTAAATATCCTAATCCTTCCGGTGGTCCGTAGAAGATCCTCTAGAAGTTTCCTTTTCTCAATTTTACACTCCCTCAGATCTGTTATATGATAAACAACGTCGCGCTTCGTCAAAAACCCCAGCACCTCTTCCCTAGGCGTGTATACATCGCCCATGGAGAAGACGACCACGGTGGGTTTGTACTGCCTCTCTACGTAGAGAGCCTCCTCTACCTCGTCTAGAGTTACCGAGCCTCTGATATACACCACGGCGTGGTAGATCCCGTATTCATTCAACAGCTTCTTTACGTCGTTTAAAGTCCCGCCCAATATATGCCCGGATCCTACCACCTGAATCCCGCCGAGGCCCTTCCTTTCAATCTTTACATAGTTCTTGGGTGGATATAGGTATACGCCCTCGTCCTCGAAAAACTTGAAAATCTTTTCCACAGTCTCTACGTCGGTGTTCCCGCTTACCACTATCACCACGGCGTCTGCGTTTCTCACCGTGGCGAGCGTAATGCTGTTAAGGTCGCTGGACTGATCCAGGACTAGGCTGGGCGTTTTCACAAGCTGGATATATACGCCGTCTTCCACAAACATAGACGGCGTAGGCTCCACCGTGGAGAAGGGTATGTCGTCGGGCCTCAGCGTGGTGTTTGTCAAGCAACACAACAACGAGGTCTTCCCAGAACTCGGAGGGCCAACCACGGCGACCTGTAAATCGCCTTCCTTTGCGATATACAGACGGGCACCGCTACGTATGCTACGTTCCTTCTCCCGTCTCTCTTGCATCTCTCTCTTTAGCTCAGCTATCCTCCGCCTTATGTGCTTAATAAGCTTCTCGGTGCCCTTGTGCTTCGGCACAGACGACAAGAACTCCTCCATCGCCCTTATCTTATCCTCGGGGGTCTTTGCCTCCATGACCTTCAGCCAAGCCGCCTTAGCCTCTGCAGGCAGATTAGCAGGCACAAAGAAACGGCCACTTGTGATTTTTTAGTTTTCGCCGGTTACTTGCCGAGGAATTTCCGAATCCGCTGTCTAGTCTCCTCTCTAGTGCCCACCTCAGCTAGTCTATAGAGATAAGGAACGGCGTCGTCGACTACGGCGCCTAGCCAGCGCCTTGCGCTTATAAAGTCAAGCAAGTAGGTAGGAGGTTTGAAGAGTCTCCCTAGATCTAATTGCCCTATCTGCGAGACTATGCCGAATTGAAACGCCTCTTTTGCGTCAAACTCTCTGCTTAACATAATCCTCAGATGCCCATAACCAAAGAGATGCCTCCCGAGGGCTACAGTATACGGCGGAAACACCCCAAAGTTTACTCCCTGTAGAGAGAATTTTACATCCTCTCTGGGCGCAACGACATAGTCTACGAAATATAAAAATTCTACGCCAAATCCATATACATTTCCTGACAGATAAGCAATAGTACGGCCTCTGCAGTCAATAAGTTTCTTTACAAGTTTATGTACTTTAAATAGGTAATCCAATACGGCGTCTTTGCTTTGGAGAAAGATAGAGAGATCTAACCCAGCAGAGAACACCGGTCCTTCGTTAGTAATTACTAAATCCTTGTCGCAGTCGACTCTGACGAGTTCTTCTAGTAATTGATAAGAGAAGGCGTTTCTTTTTTCGCCTAAAAGCACAAGTCTCTTATATTCGTCAAATGTCTCAATTTTTATCATAGTCAAGTCTAGTAAATACATATTAAACAGTGCTACGGCGAGGGTCATGGCGGTAGATGTGGAAAAGATCAAGCGAGACATCCCAAATCTAGTGCCGTACAGCGGCAAGTACGTCGACCCGCCTGAAGGCGACTACGTAAAATACGTCGGACCTGGAGTCGTCCAAGTGCCGGACAAAGTCGTAATTGGCTACATAGAGGGCGACGGCATCGGCCCTGAGGTTGCGTACGCCGCCATAAAAGTGGCCAACGCCGCGGTGGAGAAGGCATACGGCAAGTCGAAGAGAGTAATTTGGTACGAGATAGTAGTAGGCGAGAAGGCAGAGAAGCTCTTCGGCAATAGGCTCCCCGACCAAAGCGTTGAGGTGTTGAAGAAGATAAGAGTCTTCCTTAAGGCGCCTCTGGAGACCCCCGTCGGCGGAGGGTTTAGAAGCATAAACGTAACGCTTCGTCAGCTCTTCGATCTCTATGCAAATATCAGACCTGTGAAGTACTTGCCGGGTTTGCCCTCTCCGATTAAGAGACCAGAGGTTGTAGATCTAGTCATCTTTAGAGAAAACACGGAAGATGTGTATGCCGGCATTGAGTGGCCCTATAACAGCGCGGAGGCGTCTAAGCTCAGAGAATTTCTGAGGAGGGAGTTCGGCGTCAATATAAGAGACGATGCTGGAATAGGTATAAAGCCGATAAGTAAGTTCGGGACTCAAAGAATCGCGCGCCTGGCACTTAAGTTCGCTGTTGAAAATAAGAGACGCGTCGTAACTGTGATGCATAAGGGCAACATACAGAAGTACACAGAGGGCGCCTTTAAGGAGTGGGCTTTTGAAGTGGCGAGAAACGAGTTTAGAGACCATGTTGTGTTTGAAGACGAACTCGCACACTACGGAGGTAAAGTCCCCGGGGGCAAGGTGCTTGTCAACGATAGAATTGCCGATAACATGTTGCAGCAGTTGCTCACACGTACCGGCGAGTACGACGTAATTCTGGCGCCTAATCTAAACGGCGACTATGTCTCAGACGAAGCCGCGGGACTGGTCGGAGGGCTGGGCGTGGCGCCAGGTCTAGACGTAGGCGACTGGGGCATGATGGCAGAGCCCGTACACGGCACCGCCCCTAAGTACCGAGGCAAAAACTACGTGAACCCCACGGCTACAATACTCGCCCTGGAGCTACTCTTTAGATTCCTTGGCTGGAGAGAGGCGGCGAATTTGATACTGAGAGGCGTGGAAACTGCATACAGAGAAGGATACTTCACAGGCGATTTAGTAAGACAAATGGACGAAGAAGAACGGAGGCAGAGAGTAAAAGAGATATTAGGAACACAGGAGTTCGCCGACAAAGTAGTGGAATTTATAAAAAAGTCTTAAATTAAACTTCTTTTGCAAATAAATATTCCACAGGTCTAAACCCCATCTTCTTATAGAAGTTTATCGCGATCTCATTCAAAGCTGGAAAAGACGCCATTATAACTTCGGCACCTTTTTTACGTAGTTGTTCCACACCCTCCATCATCAGTCTTTTTCCAATGCCCTTACGCCTATACTCAGGCAGTATATAGAACTCCCTTATTATGCCTGCATATTTAGGCCGGTAAAATATTCTATCCTCGACATCGCCTTTTAACAAGCCGACTACCTTAGTCCCCTCTACAGCTACTAAGAGAACAGAAGTAGGGTTGGTCATCGCGTCTTCAAGATATTTCCGCACCGCTTGTTCAATGTCAGGAGCAACTTCAAGTAGAGGATCAAACTCGGCGTTTAGACGCTTAAGTCTTATGACGAGCTGCGTGACCGAGTCAAGGTCTTCTTTTGTGGCGGGCCTAATCACTATACTTGGATACACGAGTTGACTGGATTAACATATTTTTAAATATTAGCAAACTTGAAAAAGATAAGGAATATTTAGCATTTATAAGTAAGATGATGTAGAGATCCACAACTAGATACTATCAAGATCCGTAGAGATTAGTTCAAAATTATATATCATGTAAAATGCTGTTGCTTGATAAATATTATATCGCTACTTAACAACTCTGAAATGGTTAATTTCATATACTTCTTAGTATTTATATCTTGTAAATTTATATATTTATTGTTAATATTTATAATCTGCATTTCACCCTCTCTAGTCTTTACTATATCACCTGGTTTACACGTAAGGATGCGCACCGAGTAGGTCATAAAGTATATTTTTCTGCCGTCTTTTACACCAACTACCTTTGCTGTTTCAATTACATGGCTGGGAAGTTGATTGTGTATCACGTAGGCTAGATGCCGCGCTAAATTCGCCGAAGTTGTGTAGATATCAAATCCATTCTTTAACTGTTTAATATTACTTATAAATCCAATTTTTTTCTCTTTTAACTTAAAAATCTCTTGTTCTATTATGTTTAAAATCTTTTTCTTTATTAAATCATCTAACGGCCAAGGAGTTGACCTTATCTGTACGATAGCAGCTTCTTTCCTGCTTAGCATCTCTCTACACGAGATACATATGTCGTATATATATTCCACCGCAACCTCATATGTAACAACCCTCGGTTCCATTAACTCGTGTGGAGACCCCCTCACAGTAACCCTGCCGATCATACCCTCTTCATTCTCTTCTACTTCAACTTTCTCAATGACGCCCCTTATCTCTCCCTTGTCTGACAAAAACTTAGTAAAAAGTTCCGCCGGTTTACCTCTTACCCATTTCCCCCTTATGAATAAAGCCCCACAGTATTTACACTTCAACGCTCTTTTCTCTCTTAATACGACCAATGGATGTCTCTCCAAGTAGCAATCTTCACACATGCCTTCGATAAGTCTATCGACAAGCCGGCCGCAGTAGGGACAAGGAATTTTCGCCACGTCTCTATTTACGTCGCTCTAAATATCTTTTGATCTCCTCCGCCACTACGAACGCCAGAGGCGGTGGAACGCTCTCGCCCACCTGGTTGTACTGCGAGTCCTTTGAGCCGTAGAACACATAGTCGTCGGGGTACCCCATAAGACGTGCTTGTTCTCGTACCGTCAGGATCCGGTGCTCCTCTGGATGCACAAACCGTCTTGATCCCATGACCGTAGGAGCCACCTCGTCCCACATAAGTCTTATATAGTTTTCATAAAACCCTCCGGCACCTCTATACCTCATTAACGCCTCTCCGGGCCGTAGTTTAGATATTCTCTCAAGTTTTTTAGGACTGAGCGTCGTAGTTTCGTGGTTAGGCAAGATGCCGCTGTCAGGCGGTGGAAGACCCCTCAAAGCCTCTCTGACAGTAACCCGGCGACTTTTCGGCGGCTTGATCTCTATGTTGGAAATAAACACGCGGCGCCGTCTGCTGGGGACTCCGAAATCCTCTGCATTTAAGAGGTTGAAATAAACTTCGTAACCCACCCTCCTGAATTCTCTCTCAAGGTACGTCCTTAGAGGCTCCTCAGCCAGCGCCGCCACGTTCTCCATCACGAACACCTTGGGCCCCAGCTCCCCTACGAGCCGTATGAACTC
>JAEMPK010000032.1 GCA_022759345.1 Pyrobaculum sp.
GCGTCTAATGCTGATGAAGGCTTAAGGCGTTGACAGAACAGAAGGAGACCCCTCAAACCCCACCGGGTTTTCTCTCTACGGGCCATGGTCCGTTGATAATTTTTAAATAGGGGGGCGTATTTTCTATTTATGGTGGAGGCGTTTGTGTTCATAAACACGGAGATCGGCGCAGAAGACGAGGTGATGGACGCGTTGGTTAAAATACCCGAGGTTAAGGAGGCATTGATTGTTTACGGGCCTTACGACCTTGTGGTGCGGATTTCAACAGACACCGCCGAGAACTTGAGGAAGTTAATCAGCGAGAAGATCAGAAAGATGCCGAAGATTAAAAGCACCACCACGTTGATTATAGCCAAGTCAATTGTAAAGTAGTTACTGGGCAGTAGTTTCTTCAGTCTTCTTTCCTTTTTCTAGTTCTTTAACTCCCAGCGGGATGGCTGGAGGGCCTGCATAGCCTTGTGGATACACCACCACGGCGTTAATCTGGACAATGGAGTCAGACACTGTGTTGCCTCTTATGAGTTTCTTCTTCCGCATTCCTTTCTTTGGGGGGCGGTAGCCGGGAGGTCCATCTGCCAGGATGTACCGCTTCACCGGCCCCGGGATGCCGGGGTGCATAGGGGCGCCTTCAATGCCGCTTCCGCCGGTGATTTTAATCTTTGCGCCTTTTGGCAACTCTATAAAGTCTTTTAACACTGTGCCGTCTATCTCGTCGCCTATTTTAAGGCCGACGAAGCGTTGAGCCAATGGGTCTTTAATCTCGAACTGCCTAGCCTTGCCTGAGATGGGGTCTGAGAGTACAAGCTTGAAGGTAGGCATGGGGGCGTGGGAGCCGTGGTTTTAAAAACATTTCTTTCTTCTCCCAAGTGGAGTTTGTGATTCCCCTCTGTAGGCCGTGGCGTGATTTTCAAGAGGCTACTCTCATAGTTAAGGAGGGCGGCGCGTTGGTGGTGGGCCGTACTGGTGGAGGCTTCGACGAGAGGTCTATGGCTGTGGAGGATGTGGCGGATTTAGTCACGCCATACATGAGGCTGTACGACTGGTTAGGTAATGAGACGGGCAGAGTGTTGGGCGTCGAGTACAGAGGCGCCGCAGGTAGCGTCTTGGAGTGGCTTAGGGCTCACATCTCGTTTATAGACGAGGCGGGGGCCAGCTGGGGCAAGATAATAGACGGCGTAGGGCCCTTCTCTGTACGTCGTTTCCTCAAGAGGGTGTACATGCCCTACAGCGGCCACGCCTTGACGCTCACCTACGTCGCCTACCCCTTCCCAGACGCAGTTGTGGCCGCCGATAACAAGGGTAGGACGATGGCGATAGGTAGCGTCGTGGTGGAGTGGGGCGGCGTGAGGGTGGCGTCTGCAGGCCTCCGGACGTTGGCAGGCGCCTTCCTGCTGGCTCAGGCGGCGCCTGAGCTGCTTCCCGAGCTTAAGGAGTTGAAAAAGATTTTGGAGGAGTTTGTGACGCGTTTCGTCTCTACCTCGGCGTGTCAGTGACGTCGAAGGCTAACTCGCCCCATTCCTTCGTCTTTGCCTTGATGTCCAGCTTGTGTGCGCCGGGGGAGAGCGTAGTTCCGGCTAGTAATATAGTCACCTCGTCTCGTACATTGAATTTTTGACCCGCAGTTGCCAATTCAGACGCGCCTTTTTTCTGTCCTCCAGCTATTACGAAGATTTTTTCCGGCGGCACCTTCTGTCCGTCTACCGCTATCTCAAGGCCTATAACAGTCGCCGGCGCCAGCGAGTTTTTAAGTCTGAAGGTGGCGCCCTCGGGGGTATTCGTCAAGCTTCCTTGTACGTAGAGCTGCCTCAGAACTGCCGGTGGTAGCATACGTGAGACCTCAGATCTGCTAATATATATTATCTTAGCCAAAAATTTAAAGGAGATACAATATACATGCTTCCGTTAAGTAAACTGGAGATACTTGAAGAAGGGGGGTATCAAGTGGTTAGACGAGGGCGGGAGGTGGAGATAATATTCATAACGCCCACCATAGGAGATGCGGCGTCGGATCCGGAGCTGGGAGGCGAGAGGCGTCGGTTCGTGGTGAAGGGCGTGGTGGAGGGCGACTGGGTAAGGCTGACAGAGGCATATGTCGAAGAGCCAACTGGCGAGAGGAACAGAGTAAACATCCGCGATTTAGAGCTTTGGATCCAGTATATAAATAGCTTGTAAAAACTTATAACGTTGAGCATCATATAGAGCCCCCGGATCGGGGGCAGATGAGCGGCGGACACTTGAGGCGGCCCCGCCGCGATACCTGCGCTGGGAGTCTCGGGAAGTTGTATGATAGGAGGATCCCTGTCTATTTTGAGTTGAGAAGCTTAGTGAGACGTGTTTGTTAGCCGCAGAGACCCAAAACGAATTGCGTTGATAAACAATATGAGGGGTTCCTCGATGCTTAGTCGAGCTACGGCTAAGTATACGACCTACCGACGATAGGGTCTCTCGCCGGATTCAGAACAATGTAATCGATGAGATTACGTCTCTTCTGTAGGTGCCTAGATACAACAAGAGGTAGTTGAAACCCAGTTGGAGAGACAAGTTGCAGAATGCTACCGGTACTCAGAAGATATTCAACAAAATTTGCCGTCCTTTTACAGCGGATATGCCTTCCCTACCTTCCAGAATGCCGCGTTACATAAAGGCCTTCTAACCTTCCTCCACAACGCAAGGAAGCGTTAGATGCGCTTAAGGATTTAATACAAGGCCTAATAGGGCAGTAAGTTGCATATATACGTTGCAACTTCAGCGGGAAGAACAGGCGCCGTAGCGGTTAGCTGTTTCTAGATAACTGCGCCGTGGCGTAGTACGTGTTGAACATCGACGGGAAACTTACTTCTGGATGCGCCGGCTCGATGTCGCCTAATGTGATTTTCAAACCACGGGCGGCTTACGCAGTTGTGAGCGGTTTCGCGAGTTCCATTATCTTCTGGTAGTGGTCTTTGGCCTTTACCGCTGCGCTCGCCAGCAGAACCCCCTTAGTGCCCAGCTTCAGCGCCGCCTCCACGTCTTCCCCCGACTCTATGCCTGCACCGGTGATCACGGCCACGTCTGGGAAGTGCGTAGAGACGAGGCGCACCGTCTCCACAACCGTCTCCGGCTTGTACTTCGACACGGCCCTGCCGGTGCCTATCAGCTCCGGCGGCTCCACCGCCACGGCGTGCGGGCCCAGCGCCGCGGCGGCTAGGCTTGTCTTGGGGTCCGGGGCGCACGTCACCACGTCTAGGCCAGCCGCCTTCGCCCTAGTCACGAGCTTGGCTAGGTCGTTGAGCCTTAGGGGGGCTTCGCTGTGGTTCAGGATTACGCCGGAGGCGCCGGCAGCTTTGATGTTGTCCACGGCCACGTGTGAGGTGTATGCGCCAGGTGCCTCCACGTCGGCTCCTTGGGCGTAGACCGGGATCTCCACCGACTGCGCCACAAGCGCCAGCTCGAGGTGGTTAGGCGCCACCGCTATGTTGACGCCGAGCTCTCTTGCCACCTTTTCGGCGGCTTTCGCTATCTCCACAGCCCTACGTCCAGCGGCTTCGCCGTAGGCCTTGAAGTTTATTATTAGGATTGGTAGCTTCATGACGAACAGTAGGCCAGGTATTAAAAGGAAACGTGTTGAACCTGGTGTACCTAGGTCAACTTAAGCCCTCTTGACTAGGGCGAGAAACGCCAAGACAGCCACCACCAGTAGGTAGATAAACAGCGGGACATGTTCGACGGCGAGGCCGCCGAATCCCCCAACGGGCGACCACAACGTGCGGGACACCCTGCCGGCGTTGAAGGCCGCAACTAGGAGAAGCGCGGCGTAGACGCCGCGGCTTGGCCTCCGCATCACCAGCCAGGCAAACGCACCGTAAACCACTGCCAGCACCACGTTTTCAGCCACTAGGAGAGGGGGGAGACCCACTAAGTTTATGCCGAGGTACCCCACCGCGAGCAACAGGAGGAGTACGGCTAGGATCTTTTCCATGGGGAGGGAAATGACCTAAAAAATTAAGTTTTTTGCAGTAGTTTCTTCAGCACGTAGGGCAGGATGCCGCCGTGTTTGATGTACTCCACCTCGGCCCATGTATATATGGCCAGCCTAGCCTTTACTTCGTCCACGCGCCCATCCTTTCTGTGTATTCTAATTGTTACTTCCTTCCCCGGCGCTAACCCCTCTGAAAGCCCCACTATGTCGAAGGTCTCCGACCCGTCTAGGTTGAGGCTGTCGACGGTGACGCCGGGGGGTAGCTGGATTGGTATTATGCCTACCATGGTGAGGTTGGATCTGTGTATCCTTTCGAAGCTTTCGGCGATGACGGCCTTGACGCCGAGGAGCTTCGGCCCCTTGGCGGCCCAGTCGCGGCTGGAGCCGGCGCCGTAGTTCTTGCCGGCCAGCACGATCACGGGGGTGCCCTCCCTCTTGTAGGCCTCTGCCGCCTCGTATACGGTCATGATCTTGCCCTCGGGGAACTTTATCGTGAGTCCGCCGTCTAGGTTTCCTATCTTGTTTTTGTACCCCTTGCTTGAGAAGGTGCCTCTCACCATCACCTGCCAGTTTCCTCTCCTGGCGCCGAAGGTGTTGAACTCAGAGGGCTTGACCCCCAGCGACAGCAGGAACTGTCCGGCGGGGTTGTCGGGGGTTATGTTGCCGGCAGGCGATATGTGGTCTGTGGTTATGCTGTCTCCTAATATAAGCAGAGGCCGCGCGCCGACTATGTCGCCTATCTTCACCTCGCCTTCGAACAGAGGCGACGGCTGGATGTAGGTGTCGTCGGGTCTCCAACTGTACAACAAGCCGGTTGGAGCCTCCAGGGCTTGCCACTCGGGCACAAGCTCGCCGACCTTGCTGTACTTTTCGACGTAGATCTTGGGGTCCATCCACTCCTCCACCACGCGGTTTACCTCCTCCGGCCTCGGCCAGAGATCTTTTAGATACACCGGCCTGCCGTCTTGCGCATAGGCTAGGGGCTCCTCCTCTAGGTTTTTAGTCACAGTGCCAGCCAAGGCGTAGGCCACCACGAGCGGCGGGGAGGCGAGGTACGCGGCGCGTACGTCTGGGTGCACCCTAGCTTCGAAGTTTCTGTTGCCCGACAACACGGCCGCTGCTAGTATGTCGTGTTCCTTGATCGCCTTGGCCACCGGCTCCGGCAGGGGGCCGGAGTTGCCTATGCAGGTGGTGCAGCCGAACGCCACCACGTGGAAGCCCAGCTGGTCTAGGTACTTCTGGAGGCCGCTTCTTTCGAGGATCTCCGCGGCGGCTCTGGAGCCCGGGGCGAAGCTTGTCTTGACGTAGGGAGGCGGCTTTATGCCCAGCTCCACGGCCCTCTTGGCGAGGAGCGCCGCCGCCACGAGGAGGTAGGGGTTGCTGGTGTTTGTGCAGCTGGTTATGGCGGCAATCACCACGTCGCCGTCGCCGAACTGCGTCTTTCTGCCGTCTATCTCTATCTCCACCACCTTCCGCGTCGTCCGCCTCTTCCTCTCCTGGAGGAAGCCGTAGAAGCTCTTCGGCGCCTCCGCCAGAGTCCTCCTCTGCCAAGGCAGTGTGGGGCCTGCCACGTTGCGCTCCACGGCGGATAGGTCGAACTCAACTACTCGGCTGTACTCAGCCCCCTCCACCCCGCCGAAGACGCCTTGTAGCTCGTAATACTTTCTTACCAGGGCGATGTGATCTTCCGACCTACCTGTGGCTCTGAGGTACGACAGAGTGTTTTGGTCGACGGGGAAGAGGCCGGTGGTGGAGCCGTACTCCGGCGCCATGTTGGCAATGGTGGCGCGGTCCGGCACGGAGAGCTTCTTGACCCCCTCGCCGAAGAACTCCACGAAGGCGTCAACGACGTCTACCTTGCGTAGGAACTCGGTAATTGCTAGGACTATGTCTGTGGCTGTGACGCCGGGCCGCGGTTCGCCGTAGAGGTGGACGCCGACAACTCTCGGCACCTTTATAGTGATGGGCTCGCCCAACATCGCCGCCTCTGCCTCCACCCCGCCGACGCCCCACCCCACAACGCCGAGGCCGTTTATCATCGTTGTGTGGCTGTCCATGCCGACGAGAGTTTCGAAATACGCCAAATCTCCCTCTGTCATAACAACCTTTGCCAAGTATTCCAAGTTGACTTGATGTATGATGCCGGTGCCCGGCGGAAATACCCGCAAGTTCTTAAAGGCCTGCTGAGCCCACTTGAGGAAGCGGTATCTCTCTCTATTCCGC
>JAEMPK010000019.1:0-1142 GCA_022759345.1 Pyrobaculum sp.
GCCGTGTCGTTGAGCACGCGGATGCCCTTAATCAGCGACATAGTTGCATTGACGTAAGATGCGACGCCAGGCTCCCTCGCCACCTTCTGCGGGTCGTTGGCGATGTCCCAATAGAAGGCGTAGATGTAGAGGACGTCGGCTAGCTTAATGGGCTGGCCGTGGTGCCAGTTGGCGCCTACGTACTTGGCGTAGTTAATCACGACCTTAGACTTAGCCTTGGCGCCGCCTGCGCTCACCCAAGCCTTCTGCTTGGCATCCCACCTATAGGCGTCGGCTGGTACGTCAAACTGACCCTCTGGGCCCTTGGTCTCCACTGTGTAAGTGGCTCTAAACGGCATGGGCTCGCCGGTGAACGGATGGTTCCACACGGCGGGGTCGTACATCATACTGAACCAATCGAGTGAATACACGTCGGTGAAGCCGCCTTGCGGTACCGGGTTCCAGGCGCTGGAGGCCGTCCATACCCATAGGTGGCCTACGTTGACTACGTCTCTGTCTGGCACGTACCAGTTCCGGGCGTTGAAGACGGAGGCTCTAAGGCCGGCGCCTAGGTCTACTGTCACGCCTTGTAGCTTAGGAGAGGCGACGTAGGCGTTTAGGTTGGTGTTAACGAACACCCTGATAGATTCTTGGATACACATTAACGTGGCATTTCTATATAGGTTTATGTATTCCTGGAAGGATTTGAAGTTGCCTTTATACAGCCTGTCGGTTAACTGGTCTATCGTGGCGTTGGCGTAGTTGTACCAGCCTGTGGTGCCCCATCCGGGCATGTAGCCGAACCAAGAGGCGCAGTACTGCGAAATTGAGCTGGTGTCCCATCTGTCGAGGGCGCTCTTACCCCAGCCTTCTGTGTAGAAGTGCCACTGGAACTGGGCGGGGTCTGTGCCGTATATCGTCTGTATCGCCACGTCGAAGGTTACGTATCTCCTGTCTACGGTGAAGCCCAGCTGTTCTAGGGCCGAGGCAAAGGCGTCGCCGATGTCTTTACGCTCGTCTTCGATACGGATTAAGCCGATGATTGTGACTGGTTTGCCTTGGCAGTACCACTTGCCGTCGGGGCCCTTAGTCGCGCCTAGCTTAGGCATTTCCTGTTCTACGATGGAGCGGGCGTAGTCTAGGTCGTATCTTATGCCGAGTTG
>JAEMPK010000019.1:1242-3823 GCA_022759345.1 Pyrobaculum sp.
GGCACTATCTTTGTGACTGTGGAGGTGGTGTAGGCTATGGGGAAGTTGCCCCAGGTCAACGTCTGGGGCTCGAGAACCGCAGAGGCGTTCCTGGTGAAGGTTCTCAACGGCGTGTTGGGACCCAGTATATCAAGCACCCTGGGTATCGTGCCTGATGACAACGCAGAGGAGTTGGCCGCCTCCACGCCAACTGTCCACTCCTGGGCCATCGGCCCAAATGGTCTGATCCTGCCTGGGCCGAAGCCGTCGTAGGAGGTCACGAGGACGTAGTACCTCCAGCTCGGCTGTGGGAAGTCTGACATTAACCTAGTGGTGGGTGGGATAAGTTTCCTCGGCACCACCGCAACCACTGTGTTGCCCTCTGCGTAGACCTTGGGCAGGGGAGATACGGAGATTGTGCCGCCTGTCACGTCGGCCACCGCCACGAAGTTGACAGTTTCGTTGCCCCATTTAGGCCCTATGAATATGGCCACGTCCCACGGCGCCTGGCCGGAGAACTTGACCCCCGGCGTATACTTGAACTGGGTTAAGTTGGCCGGATCTGGGCAGAAGAAGCGGGTGGCTTCGTCGAAGAAGGCGTTGCCGGAGGCGACGTTTCCGTCGTCTGGCCTCAGAATTGTGCAACTAACAGTGCCCCAGGGATTGCCTGGGAAGCCGCGGCTTATGTATATCTGGATATACTGGAGAGAGAAGCCGGTCTCGGAGTTCCAGGGGTTGCCCCCCAGGTCGGCGAAGGTCACCCTAAACACCAACGCGTCGGCAGTGGCGTTGTACATAATCTCAAACCTAGTAATGTCGAAGACCGTGCCGTTTTTAAACACCGGGTTCTGAGGCGGCAGATACCAGCCGGGGCCTTTGTAATCACCTGCGGGGTCTGTAGCTGATTGCACAGTAAAAACGCCCTGTGCATATATCAAAGCAGCTAATACAACCACCAGGAGCGTTAGTTTGGAATTCATAAATAAATAGAAAACTGTTGTATTTATAGATTGCTCTCTTCGAAACAACGTGAAAACTAAACTCTAGGACTCAAACTGGGGGACCCCAACGTCTGCGAAATTTCGCGGTTCCAAGCTTGGCAGACGGCGCCGCCGGCGGTATTTCTTAGACCCGCAGAGCTGGCCCCCAACCTGGGGACTAGGCTTTCGGTAGTAAATCTGTCGAAACAGATGAATAAGGCATTGTTTTTAGACAAAGGTGGACCGGCCGGGATTTGAACCCGGGATCACCCGCACGCCAAGCGGGCATCCTTCCGCTAGACTACCGGCCGCCTTACATGATAGTGTGGGCTTTTTAAGTTTTTTGTGCTAGTGCCTCACTTTTCACAGCGTGGACACTACGTTTGGCGCGGCTTGCGTTCTTTCATTCAGTCAAGACGCCTCTCAAACGAGTAAAGTAGCTTGTAACGTCCGTTTCGCAGATGTTTGTGTAAGTTTTTGTGGCTGTGATAGGCCCATGGAGTTAGAGATTGAGGACGAATTCTGCAAGTAGGTACAGCAAGACGGCGCCTATTATCATGCCGCGGCCTGTGTATTTGTTGAGGCCTGAGAAGTATAGGAATGCGCCGACGAGTCCCAGGATGACTGATAGGGTTTTTGACATTGAGGATATGTGTATCTTTAGGACGTCTTTTAGGTGCTGTAGGAAGTTGTCCACCGACGTCAGAATCTGGTCTATGGTTTGCGTTATCTTTGCGAAGGGGTCTGTGGAGTTTGTGGCGGCTAGGGCCAGTGGGGCTAGCAACAAGGTTACTACTATCCACTTCACATCTTCTATCTCTCTTTAAAGTCAGCTAAAGTACCTCAAGCGTCTTTTGACCTGTGGTGAGTTTAATGCGTATTCTCCTGGCGCGTGGGCTCCTCGGGTGGTTTCCCTCTTCGTCGTATGCCACTGTGCCGTCGTCTTGTACGTACTCGTTGGGCCCGGCAGTTGTCATGGCGTGTCTGAAGAGGCGCGTGCCGATTTGGACAATGTCTTTAGTGCGGCCTGTGCATATGTGGACTGGAACTGTGACCAGGCTGGCTATCTTCCTCGCAGCCTCTAGGCTCCCAGCAACGTTTAGGCCTGCCGTCTTGTAGCCCGACGCCTTGAGACGCTCTATGTTTGTCTCAGAGACGTCCAGCTCGTTGATGTTGACGAAGCTTATGTAAGGCGCAAGGTGGTTTATGGCCTCAGCGATTCGCCGCTCGAAGCCCGGCAACGCCGGCACCTCTACGCCTACGGTTTTGCCAGCCGCGGCTAGAGCTTTTACGTATTTCTCTCTTCCCACCGCCTGTTCTTTAGAGATGACATGTATCCTCACCTCGTCCACCTTGCTCGAGGCCAGTATGCCTGTCCTCCTGCTGTTTAGGTTGAGTATGTGGGTGTACATGTGGATGTGGAAGCCGTCGCCGAATTCCCGCTTTAACAAATCCGCCACGGCCTTTACGCGTTCCGCAACCACCGAGGGGTCGCCTCCCGTGATAGCGGCGCCGTCTGAGGCGTATTCGGCTACTATCCTGGGGATGTCCTCTATGCGCTGGACGGCGACGTCGTTGACGTACATCACGTCTTTGCCAAACCTCTCGGCGCTGACCGGGCA
>JAEMPK010000019.1:3923-6177 GCA_022759345.1 Pyrobaculum sp.
GAGGAGGAGAGGACTGTGGAGAGAGCTCACGTCGAGGAGCGGGAAGGTCGGCAAGTGTTAGTCCTACGTTGGAACACTGGAAAAACCTCGGCAGGGAGACTTTTCGGCAGATACGGCGTTGGAGGGAGACCGGACTTTTTTAGGTTGCTGTTCGGCGCGGTGGCGGGGTCTTTACGGGAGAAGTTCGGCCCCCAGGGCGAGGAGATCTTTAACAAGATCAGGGACTCAGACGCCTTTAGGAGGAGCAGCAGGGAGATGTTTGACGCCCTTAAGGAGTGGTTCTTCAACGAATTGGCGCCTAAATACGGGCTGGATAAAGGCGACATCTTCATGTTGATTACCGAGGTGGAGCTGGACTTGGCCACCGGCGAGCTGAAGTGGCGCAAAGACAAGACCGAGTTCTACTACTGGGTACGGAGCGATAGGTGTCAACAGGTGGCGCCGAAGGATTGTAAAGAGCTTGCTGAGGAAAACGCGAGACTTAGACGAGAAAACGAGGAGCTACGCCGGGAGTTGGCGCAGATTAAGGAGCGGCTGGCCAACATCCTTAAGTAGGTAGACTTCCCACTTTTTCAATCTCCATCTCTCGAAGTAGAAGCGGCCGTATACCTTCTCCCCCCTCAACACTGCCGGTAGCCAATACTTGTCGTCTTCCCACATCTCGTGGTAGGGCACCTCCTCTATCGTGAACCAAACTGGTATCGCTTCGTCGCTCTCCCGCAACTCACCAGTGTACCCCCGCGCCGCGAAGACGTGGACGTAGTGTATAGACTCAACAACGCCGCCTTCGAAGTTCCAAAACTCGAGGAGACCTCTCCACTCCATCTCCAGAGGCTCCGCCCCCACCTCCTCAGCCATCTCTCTGACGGCGGCTTGTTCCGGCGTCTCGCCCGGCTTAGCCTTGCCCCCCACGCCGTTGAAAAAACCGGCGCCGAGACCCCGCTTCTTTCGTATAAGCAACACCTTGCCGTCTTTCACTACGTATAACAGCGTCTCTATGTATATCACCTAGCCCCCACAGCCTCCCCTATTCGTCTGATTCCTTCCTCGATCCTCTGCGGAGTTTCTGTGACGAAGGATATACGGACAGCCGCCTTGTAGACGTCGCTGAAGTAGGAGCCGGGCACCACGGCCACGTTGTATCTCTCGAGGAGTTCTCTTGCGAAGCTCTCGCCGTCTTGGACGTATCTCGCCAAGTCTACGAATATGAACATAGAGCCTGAGGGCGTTACGAATCTCGCCTCGGGAATATATCTCCTCAGCGCAGATATGGCCACGTCTCTTTTCTGGCGGTACACCTCGACTACTTCTTTGATGTATCTCATCCGCGCCTCAGACCTTAGGTAAATCGCCGCAAGTCTCTGCGCAAACGACGGCGGGCAGTACACCATCTCCTCATTCATTAGTTTAATCTTTGGAATTACCTCCGGCGGCCCGTAGACGTAGCCGAGACGCCATCCCGGAATTGCGGGGTCTTTCGAGAACGTGTTTATCGAGATTGTGCGCTCCGGCGCTAGTTTATAGAAGTAGACATGTTCGCCTTCGTATATCAGAGTTTTGTAGGCCTCGTCTGTGATAATCCAGAAGTCGTACTCCTTCGCCAAATCGACCACGGCCTTTGCCGCCTCTGTGCTTAACGTCCTGCCGGTGGGATTATCGGGAGACACTAGAATAACCGCCTTCGTTTTTCTGCTCACCACAGATTTCAACGTCTCTGGGTCTGGCTGGAAGCCGTCTTCTAGTCTGGTCACAACACGCTTTATGACTGCGCCGAAGTACTCAAGAAGCGGGCGGTAGCCGAAGTACGTGGGGTCCATGATCACCACCTCGTCGCCCGGCTCGATCAAGGTGGCGAGAGTTGAGAACATAGCCGCCTGGCCGCCCGCCGTCAGCACTATCTGCTCGGGGGGCACATCGAGGCCGCCAACCCTTTTCAAGTCTTCAGAAATGGCTTGTCTAGCCTCAAGGATGCCTTGTGACGGCGTATAGCCGTAAAGCTCCATAGAGTCTATCTTTAGGAGCTCGGCTAAAGTCTCTCTCACCTCCCGGGGAGGGGGCACACTCGGCTGGCCTGTGGAGAGCAGTATCACGTCTCTGTTCTCCTTCCTTAATCTCTCCCTAAGTTCGTCGATTTTCCGCGTCGGCGATTCCCGCAACGCAGAGATACGCGGTGAAAAACCCCTCATTAATGGGGCGAGTGGGGTTTGTATATATATGTTTACGTGTACGTTTTTTGTAAAGGGGCTATAAATCT
>JAEMPK010000092.1 GCA_022759345.1 Pyrobaculum sp.
GCGCAGGAAGACCGTCCTGGACTTCGCCAGGGGCAGGGGGCCCTATGTTTGGATCACCGTATACAACTACACCACGGCCCGGTTGGTGGACGAGGCCGGCGTAGACGGGATCCTGGTGGGCGATAGCCTGGGAATGGTGGTGCTGGGTCTCCCCAACACGCTGGGCGTGACTATGGCGCGCTAAGAAACGCGTCCCGCCTAGTTAGGGCTGGGGCAGACACGGTGAAGCTGGAGGGCGGCGCCGAGTATGCATACATAGTGGAGAAGCTGGTGAAGGTCGGCATTCCTGTTATGGGCCACATGGGTCTCACCCCCAACGCGTCTTAACGCTGGGCGGCTTCAGAATGGTGGGAAGGACGGAGGAGCAGAGAAAGAAGATCTTAGAAGACGCCAAGGCACTCAGAGACGCCGGGGTCTTCGCCATCGTGCTGGAGTTCGTCCCCGCCTTTCTGGCCAAGGAGGTGACTGAGTCTGTCGACGTGGCCACCGTATGCATAGGCTCGGGTCCCTACTGCGACGGCCAGATACTTGTCCTCCACGACGTGATCGTCCTCTCCGAGAGGGCCCCAGCTTCGCCAAACGCTACGCGGACGCCGCCACTCTCATAAAAGACGCTGTGGCTTAATATGCGGAGGAGGTACGGAGGGGCTTTTCCCCGCTAAAGAACACTACAGGGAGTGACATGGGCCGGAGACAGCCGTGCTTCCCAGCGGCGGCATAGCTGTAAACTTTTACCTCGGCTTGGGGGCTATCCTAACCACGCCGACGTTGTCGAAATCGGAATCGTTTGACAATATGGTGTCTATCCCGTAGCTCTGCATTGTGGCTAGGTGTATCCTGTCTTCGAACTCCCTGGGCTTCTCCAGACGGAGGGCCTTGGCGAGTATCTCGGCATCTAGCGGCAGGAGGACGGCGATGTTTCTAAGGGCGTCCACCACCTCCTCTCTACGTATCAAGACGTAGAGAAGCCATGCCGAAAGTGCAGAAGTGGCGAGGCTCCCCTGGTGCCTCTTCAACAGCTCCCGGGAGCCCTCGCCGAATTGGGGGTGTGCAGTGAAGAAGTAGTAGAGGACGTTGACGTCAACGTAGATCAACCTGCGTGGCATCTTCCAACGCTCTTTCGATCTCCTCCACCGTGGAATACCTCGCCGGGCCGAACTTGCCGTAATAGACATCGACATCGTCGATGGGCTCCAGCAAAATGCCGCTCTCCGTCACCTTCAACCTAAACCGCCTGGCTTTTACGCGTCTCCGAATCTCGGCAGGTATGTAGATCCTCCCCGAGCCGTCTATCTCAACGATTTCCACATTTTTTCGTCATTGTTCATATATAGTCTTTATGGAAAAACAACGTAGCAAGAGTCGTGGAGGCTGGATTAGCAACCGAGAGTTACTCAAGCTTGAATAGCTGGTCCGCAGAAAGCGGCTGTCGTGGTGCAGTAATGTTTTTTAAGCATTGACGACACGCGTCCGCGTGGTGATCAAGAGCTGGGACAGGGAGAGGCTCCTCAGTCTCCTCCGCTCTTACGACAACGGGGCAGTCCTCGCCGACGCGGTCAGCCACATCGCCAAGAGGCTCACCGAGATCGCCGCCTCTCTGCCCCGCCGCGGCGGTGTCGTGGTATAGAGACTTCATAGAGAGGCTTGTCGCGTGTAGGCGGTGCCCCAGGCTGGTTGCCTATAGAGAGTCCGTCAAGCCCCCGCCCAGATTCCGCGGCGAGACCTACTGGGCCAAGCCCGTGCCGCCCTGGGGCGACCTGGGGGCCCGCCTGATGATCGTGGGCCTGGCGCCTGCGGCCCACGGCGGAAACAGGACCGGGAGGATGTTCACCGGCGACAGATCGGCGCAGAACCTCTTCGCGGTGTTGCACAGCCTCGGCCTCTCCAACAAGCCGTACAGCCTGTCGAGAGACGACGGGGTGGAGCTGAGGTGCGTCTACATAACCTCCGCGGTGAAGTGCGCCCCGCCCCGCAACAGACCGACGGCAGAGGAGGTGAGGAGCTGCTCTCCCTGGCTCGCCGAGGAGATCTCCGCCGTGAGGCCGCGGGTCATCGTGGCTCTCGGCCGGGTGGCCTGGGACGCCGTTATAAGGACCCTCGGCGCCCCGCCGACGCCCTTCGCCCACGGCGCAGTTCTGCAGGCCGGCGCCGTGAAGGTATACGCCTCCTACCACCCAAGCCCCCTCAACGTGGGGACTAGACGCGTGTCTCTTCAACAGATAGCAGAAGTGATCAGGAAGGCGGCCGCGGAGGCCGGCTGTCTGCCATGAGAGGCATCTCCTACGCCCTCTTCTCAGTGGCGGCGTGGAGCACCAACTACCTCGTCGGGCGCTTCCTCGTGGCAGGCGGCGTAGACCCCGTCGCCATGTCTATACTGAGGTTCGCCATAGCCACGCCGCTCCTCTTCCTCATGGCGAGATTTCCGCCCTACAGAGGCGCCGCGCGGCGCCTCGCCCTGCTGGGCCTCCTCGGCGTCGCCGGCTTCAACCTACTGCTCTACTCCTCCCTGGCCTACGTCACGGCCGCCGTGGCGTCGCTTTTCGTCGTCCTCGCAAGCCCCACAACTCAGTTGCTGGAGGCGGCGCTGGCCCGGCGGAGGCCCGGCGGAGTTGCGCTTCTCGGCTCCCTAGCCGCCGTGGCGGGGGCCTACCTCACCCTAGAGCCGTACCTAGCCGTCCGCTCCTACCTAGGCCCCCTCTTGGCTGCGCTGGCCACGCTGTCTTGGGCCGTGTATACCGTATTGGTGAGAGGCATATATCGGCTGTACAGCCCCATCGAGGCCATGGCCTGGATCTCCCTCTTCGGGCTGGCCGCCATGTCGCCCACCGCCGCCGCCTCCAAGCCAGCAACGCTGGCCCACCCCCTCGTCATCGCCCTAGTGGCCTACGTGGCCGCGGTGCCTGGGGCCCTGGCGTACGCCGCTTGGAACGTCGCCGTCCAGAAGGCAGGACCCCGCAGGTCAGCCGCAGTGTTGCCCCTAATGCCGGTCCTCACCACGCTCCTCTCCTACCTCCTACTCGGCGAGGCCCTCACGGCGACACAGCTGATAGGCATAGCCGTGGCCGTAGCTGGGGTCTACATATCGGCAAGAGGCTAATCCGCCAGACCAAAGGCCGCATTGACGCATATACTAGCAAACGGCGACGAAGCCGCCGTGGCTCTCCGACTTTATAAAAGGGCTCTCTAGTCTAGGCGGCGGGTTTGAGCCCCCAGCCCTTTTTCAAGCTCTCCTGCTGCAGGGCGAAGTCGTAGCCGTCCACAAGCGCCTTAATGGAGGCCATTACCACGTTGGTGGAGACGCCCACCGTGCGCCAAATCCTTTCCCCGTTTCTAAACTCGGCGGTTACCCTAACCACGCTCTCGGTGCTCCTCACGGAGGTGGGGAGCACCACCCGGTAGTCGCTGAGGGCCACGGCGGCCAGCTGGGGGAAGGAGGAGGTGAGGGCGCGCCTCAGCGCCACGTCCACCGCATGCACCGGGCCCACCCCCTCGCCGGCCTCCAGCCTCTCCTCGCCGTCCACCCAGACCTTAACCACGGCGTAGGCCCTCTCGCCGGGCCCCGCCACGACCCGCCACTCCACTAGTCTAAACATCTCTCTGTAGATGCCGAGGTGCCGCATCAATATGAGCATGGCCGAGGCTGGGGCCAAGTCGAAGGAGTACCCCTCCCGCTCCAGCCGCTTCACCTCCTCCAGAGCGGCCCTCACGGCGTCGCTCCGCTTGTCCAGCGGGATGCCCAGCTCCTCAGCCGCCTTGAGCACCACGCTGGCGCCCCCCGCCATCTCAGACACCACAAAGACCCTCCTGTTGCCCACCAGAGCCGGGTCTATGTGCTCATAGGCCCGCGGCACCTTCATGACGGCGTCTGCGTGGACTCCGCCCTTGTGGGCGAAGGCGAACTCCCCCACGTAGGGCTGGTAGGGATTCGGCTGGAGGCCCAGCGCCTCGTAGACCAGCCTAGACACCTCCCGCAGGCGGCCGAACTTGACGGGCGGAGGCTCGTCCCGCAGAACCCTCAGCCCCATCTTGAGCTCCAGGGTGGGCAAGACGGCTGTCAAGTCGGCGTTGCCGGTGCGCTCCCCCACGCCGTTGATTGTTCCCTGCACGTGCCGCGCCCCCGCCGCCACGGCCATCAATGTGTTGGCCACGGCGCAGCCGATGTCGTTGTGCATGTGGGCCCCCAGCGGCATCGCCGGGAACCTCCGCCTCACCTCCGCCGTTATGCGGTACACCTCATGCGGCGGAGTCCCGCCGTTGGTGTCCGCCAGCACAACCACGCGGGCCCCCGCGCGCCAAGCCGCCTCTATAGAGGCAAGCGCCATCTCGGGGTCCTCCTGAAACCCCTGGTAGAAATGCTCAGCGTCGTAGATCACCTCCATGCCGTGCTCCCTGAGGTACTCCACGCTCTCCGTAATCATGGCGAGGTTCTCCTCCCACGTGACGCCCAACACCTCCCTCACGTGAAGCGTCCAGCTCTTCCCGAAGATCACCGCCACAGGCACATCCGCCTTCACTATGGCGTTTAGGCTTTCGTCGTCCTTCGGCCTCGTGTACTTCCTCCTCGTGCTGCCAAATGCCGCCAGCTTCGCCCTAGTCAAGCTGTGATTCTTCATAGCCTTGAAGAACTCCAAGTCCTTGGGGTTGGAGTAGGGCCACCCGCCCTCTATGTAGTCCACCCCAAGCTCGTCAAGCTTAAGGGCAATCCTGATCTTGTCCTCAAGAGTAAAGGACACATTGGCGCCCTGCGCCCCGTCTCTAAGGGTTGTGTCTAGAACCTCTACATAATCCCCGACATGGCTATTTAGGACTCGGGAGATATATAAATATTTCCGACGCGTCTAGAGAGGTAGTACCACGTGCCGAGGGCCTTGGCGATAAGTCTGCCCTTTGCGTCGCGGACCTCGCCCTCCACCACAACTATGCGGCCTCCCCTCTTCACCACCCGGCCGCACACTTTGAAGGGCCCCTCCACGCCTGGCTCCAGGAAGTTCACCTTAAGCTCCACCGTGACTTGATCCACGCCGTCGTTAAGCGTCAAGGCGGCGAAGCCCATAGTCTCATCCAGCACAGCCATGATGACGCCGCCGTGGAGGACCCCGCCCACCCTCTGGGCGTTAGGCGACATGCCAAACTCCGCACATGCACCCCCCTCCGAAAGCTCCACCAGCCTGTAGCCCAAGAAGGCGGTGAGAGGCTCAGCCGCGTGGAGAAACTCATTTATCTTGTCGAGACCTGCAGAAAGAAGGGCAGAGAGACCCATGTCGTTTCCTACCGACCAGTTATAAAATTGTTACTAACCTCAGTTGTTGAGTTGTCGGTCAGTCTCGTTATCTTGCGTTGCGGCGTTACGGCATCTCGGCGGGATAAACACATCGATGAAGTTTCTATACTACTTTTCAAGGAGCTCCCGCGTAGTCACATGTACCTCGACGTCTTCTACGTACTTCCTCTTCTTCTCTAGCTACAGTCTAACCTCCTCGCGGTCTACTACGCCTTCGTAAAAGGCCACGTGGAGCGCATTGTATCTCGCCATATAGCGATCCCTAAGCCCAAGCCGCCTGACGCCTCAACTTCCTCCTCGAGCAAACCCCGCAGGGGACGAATTTGCATGATTTCTATTGAGCTTATTGGCAAATTCTGCTCCTGCGGCTTTTAATCCTGAATTCGGTGAAGTCGCATAGGCGCATCTGCGAAATGGGCAGAAGAGGCGCCAGTTTAGAGAGCTACACCGCACCGCCAAGCTTCCAACACGCCGTCGACTTCAGCCTTATTGCGCCTGGCGCCTAGTTGCGGAGAGGCCCACCACATAGAATGTTACCGGTTCGGCCAACGCGACTACACTCTTTCCATGTCGAAAAGTCATTGGCTAAAGCCCGTGACGCTGTTTCCCACCGCTACCACACACGGTAAAAAGGACACAAGATGTGGAGGGAGAAAAAGGGAAAAAATTACGCAGATTCAGGTACCTCCGTTAAGAATCTTCTGTACAGTGCGTAGAAGGCCGCCGCGGTAAACGCCACAATTGCTAAAACGAGAAACGCCAAGATGAGGTAGACGGCGGGCATTGGGATTTCCATGTAGAAGTTTGCGAATAGCGTCGCCGGG
>JAEMPK010000186.1 GCA_022759345.1 Pyrobaculum sp.
CCCGTAGACGGCGAATCTGTGAAGAGGATAGTGGAGGCGGTGAAGGCCGCTGTCACGGCTATGCAGGATGGGAAGCCGCCGGCTGGCGTCCAGCCGCGGGAGGTTGTTGTAGACGACGTCAAGGTGACGAGCTTTAGCCTTGGCGCCGCGCCGCATCTAGCAGTGGTTAGTAGGGTAAACTCAGCATCGGACGACATTCCGCTGTGGGTCGCCAGGCAAATAGACACAGATGTTTACATCCTCGTAGATGCACAAAACAAGTTCGACGGACCTGTGCGATGGAGTGATAGAGACGTGAAGGCTCTTTCGGCAGCTATGTCGACCCTATACGAGACGCCGCTGTGTAAGTCCTTCTCCATAGGCATAGGGAAGGTCGACGCGGGATATCTAGACCCGTTGGGGCTTGAAATAGGGCCGGCCGGCGTCTCAGCCATAGTGAACGAGTGCGACGGCGTCAGAGGGCTACTTGTGGTATTTGACGGCAACAACCTAGACACAGGTCTATACAGAAGAATCTTAGAGAGATACGAGCCGAGGGGATACCGCGTGGTGGAGGTGGCAACCACGGATACGCATAGAGCCACGGGCATTGGACTCGGCCGCGGCTACAGAATCGTGGGAGAACATATAGAACACAGCCGCATATTGGAGGCCGTGGATAAAGCCGTGGCCGAGGCTGAGAAGATGCTTGGCACGCATCCAGTCTCCTATCAGAGGATTGAAGTAGAGACGAGGGTGCTGGGGGAGGGGGGGTTCCAGAAAATTCAATCAGCCGTAAAGATGTACAAAAGAGCTGGGAGTCTTGTGATCTCTGCGGTGTTTCTGGCGCCTATCTTGTTGATTCTGCTTTTTGCATAAGGTTTATATATCGATACCGCAGGTCTGTCATGTCTCATAAAACTCCGACGTCGGAAGCCGTTCTCGAGTACCTGGAGTCTATGATAGAGAGACTGGATCAGTGGGTGAAGGAACAGGAAAGGCAGATACGTGAGCTGGAGTCCCACGGAGACGCCATGAAGGTTGCAGACAGACTAGAGCTCCTCTACTCGGCCCAGGCCATGCTGGGCTACATCGCCCGCGTCTTGAAGGACTTCGAGTCGTGGCTGAGCAACCCCGTGGTTACCTCTGTGATGCCGGAGGACATGCTTAGGCGTCTTGAGGCGATGTTGAGAGAGGTGGCGATTAAATTCATCCAGGTGGACATCGCGCATACGTCTGAGTATAAAGACCTCCTCACTAAGTTCGCCAAGGAGGGCAAAGTGCCCAGCGTCTTGATGCTGTACATTCAGCAGAAGCCCCAGATGCCTCAGAGGAGAAGGGGCGAGGAGGGCGAGACGCCCCGTTTCTTCTAAGGCGGCTTGTACACATCCACACGCACTTTGTAGACGCCGGGGGCGTAATCTCTCACTATCCTCTTGCCAATAATTTGGCAATCGGGGCAGACGTTTTTTACTATCTCTTCGGCATCTCTGTAGGGGTCCTCCTCCCTCCCCAGGTGGTAGAAGTGGACCACGCCGCCTCTCTCGAGGCATTGGAAAGCCAAGGGGAGGTATTTGTAGGCGCCTAGAGGCAGGGTCATCAACACTCTGTCAAACTTCCCCCTGAACAATGGGGCCACTGCGGCGACGTCTCCATGTACAGCCACGGCGTTTTTTATCTTGTTGATCTTGAAGTTCTCCACAATGTATTTGAAACCCCAGGGGTTGAGCTCCACAGCCACGATAAGCTTAGGTCTTGCAAATTTGGCGATGGCAATGGCGTAGGGCCCGACTCCTGCGAAGAGGTACAAGACCCTCTCGCCCTCGCCTACTTTCTTCGCGATGTCTAACCTATCGGTTTGATCCCGCGATGAGAAATAAACCTTTGTGGGATCGACTTTTATGTAGTAGCCATGTTCCTTGTGTAAAACCTCCGTGGGTCCCTCTATTAAGACTTCGAAGTTGTAAAGCCTATAGTCGCCTGTGCGGCCGCCTAGCTTCCTCAACACCGCCTTGACGTGTTTATTAGCCGCAGTTATCGCCCTGGCGATTTCGTACTTATACTCCTCCAGCTCCTCGGGGATTTCAACCACAGCGACGGCGCCTCCTCTAGAGCCTATGATTTCGAAAGACGTGGGAACCCTCTCCATCAGACTAGGAGGCACCACGCCCTCTAAGCGACGTTTAAGCGACACCGGAAGATAACTATGCCGATATTAAAATCTGCCCCTGACCCACTCCTCACGGCTCGGCTTGGTAAGTTCTCGTCATCGTGTGGCGTTTGTTGCTGAGGTTAAAATTATTGCCACCATTAAAAATATATATTTCAGGCCCTCTCTTTTCCGTGTCTTCGAAGAAGAAGAAGACAGATGCCGAGGTGGCTCAGGCCACTGTAGAGGTCAACCCTGAGCTTGACGTAGAGGAGCTGGAGGGCATTGGGAAAGTTACGGGGGCGAAGTTAAAGGAGAAGGGGTACTACACGATACGTGACGTTGCCTTCGCCTCCGTGAAGGAGTTGGCGGAGATCATAGGTAACGAGGAGCGGGCCGCGCAGATTATAGAGGCGGCGAGGAAGATGCTGGGGCTTCACTCCTTTATCTCGGCGCTTGAGGTGTACGAGAGGCGGAAGAAGATTCGGCGCATCTCTACGGGCGTCAGGTCGCTGGACGAGCTTCTGGGCGGCGGCATAGAGACTAGAGCTGTGACTGAGATAGTGGGCGAGTTCGGCTCTGGGAAGACTCAGCTTTGCCATCAGTTGGCTGTGATGGTGCAGTTGCCCGAGGAGCGGGGTGGGCTCGGGGCGAAGGCCATATACATAGACACCGAGAACACCTTTAGGCCGGAACGGATTATGCAAATAGCGAGGGCGAGAGGCGCCGACCCCGACCAGGCTCTGCACAACATCTTCTACGCCAGGGCCTACAGCTCAGATCACCAGATGATTCTTGTTGAGCAGGCTAAGCAAATAATCAAGCAACACAACGTAGCCCTTCTGGTGGTGGATTCTGTAATTGCGCATTTCCGCTCCGAGTTCCCCGGCCGGGAGAACCTGGCCGAGAGACAACAGAAGCTGAACAAACACGTGGCAGATCTCCTGAGGCTTGCCGACGCGTACGACGTCGCTGTCGTAATTACGAACCAGGTGATGGCTCAGCCGGACGTGTTCTTCGGGAACCCGTTGAGGCCTGCGGGAGGCAACATACTCGCACACGGCGCCACCTACCGCATATGGCTCCGTAAGAGCAAGGAAAATATCAGGATAGCCAAGATATTCGACAGTCCTTACCATCCCGAGGGCGAGGTCTCCTTTAGAATAACCGAGGAGGGACTCGTCGACTAAAACATCAACATCAGCCAGTTGTATATCGGCAGAAACTTGAAGTTAGCCGTTGCGAAATCCCAGAAACTTCTATACTTTTCATAGATTGGGTGAGACGACAGCTGTGTAACTAGCCGCAGGGCCTCTGAGACGTGACCCGCCACTGCCAGGCTGACGGAGACGTCGGTTGCGAAGGTTCTGACCACTGTGTAGAGTAGCGTCTCGCCTTCCACCACCTCTACCCGAGCCCTCTCGAGCAGTAACGTAGGAGCTACCCTAGCGATCAAGACGTCTACTAGGCGGTTTAGCAACGCCAGAGACAGCTCATAGACGAGCTCCTCCTGTTTGACGTCTGGAGGGATGGCCCATATCTCCATCAACTGAGGGTCGGTCAAGGCGTGGGCCACGGCGACTTCCCGCAACACAGCGTAGCTGTTTAGGGGTAGCGAGACCTTGAGCGCGTAGACGTCGCCGATTTCTAGTCTTGTCTCCTCTGCGCCTACGATGACGAGATCGATCGGAGGAGGGCCAAGCGATTCGATGAGCTCCTTGACTCTCTTCAGCGTAGGTTCGTCAACCTCGCGTAGGACTAAGAACTCCACGGAGGCATCTCAGTCAAAACTTATAAAGGAAATACGCTGGACAATAGTATGCCGTCTCCTCGCTTTGACGTGGTTTTAACCGCGGATAGATCTATGATGTCGAATTACCATAGGAAGGAGTTTTTGGGCTTCGGCACGACCGGGCCCATCTTTGTAGATCTTCCGTTCGGCCTTTCTGAGAGGTTTCACTCGTTCCTCTTCGCGCCTAAGCTTAAGACTGATAAGTGGGGCAGGCCCGTCGAGGCTCCTTACGGCATGAGAAAAATAGAGGCGAAGCTGTTAGACGCCGGCATAAACGCCGCGGTGATCGACCCAGACCACGTCCATAAACACATCCCACGGGCGAAGGTGCTCATGTTGAGCCACCACGACTACTTCGGGCTGAACCCGCCGAGTAGCACTTGGGCCGTCATAGTCGGCAAGGAGCCCATGAACGCCTACTTCTTTAGACGCTTTATGGAGCGCATCGCGCCTCTGATCAAAGACGCAAAGGCGAAAAACGGGCTGAAGGTCATCGCGGGCGGGCCAGCCGCGTGGCAGTGGCTCTACTACCCAGAGCTCGTGGAGAGGTGGGGCATAGACACGATATTCGACGGAGAGGGAGAGAAGCTTATAGTCGACCTCGTGAAACGCGCCCTAGACGGCGAGCCTCTTCCTAAATACGTCTACGTCGGCGTCCAGGAGGCGCCGAGCCTCGACGAGATCGCCACAATAAGGTACCCAAGCATCAACGGGCTTGTGGAGATCGGGAGGGGGTGTCCAAGGGGCTGTGCCTTCTGCCCTGTGACTCTGAGGGCCTTGAGGTGGTACCCGTTGGAAAAAATCGAGCAGGAGCTTAAGGTCAACAAGGAGGCGGGCATAGTGGACGGGCTGTTGCATGCAGACGAGGTGCCGCTCTACGGCTCAACCGGCGTGGAGCCTAACCCAGAGAAGCTGATCGCACTTCACAAACTCGCGAAGCGGTACTACAGAAAGGTGGGCTGGAGTCACAGCACGCTCGTCGCCGTGTATCACGGCGAGAAGAAGATGGGGAAGCTCTTTACTAAACTATCTGAGATCATTTTAGACGAACACCAAGACTGGTGGGGGGCTCAGATAGGGCTTGAGACTGGATCCATACGGCTGGCTCGTAAAATAATGCCGGGCAAGGCGGCGCCGTACAAGATAGATCAATGGCACGACATAGTAGTGGAGGCCGCCGCGATTATGCACGAGATACGCCTAATACCGGCCATCACTTTGATAGTGGGACTTCCCGATGAGCAGCCAGATGACGTGGTGGAGACTATAGAACTAGTGGAGCGCCTTAGACCCTACAGAAGTTTGATCGTCCCCTTGTTCTACGTACCGATGAGCCACGTAAGGAGCGAAAAGACTGGTTGGCTTGATAAAGTTAACCTCTATCCAGAACATATAGATCTGCTTAAGACAGTGGCTAGACACTCCATATACTGGGCAAAGGACATAGTAAACAAGTTCTACTTCAAAGGGCCTCGGTACACAGTGGTAAAGCTACTCGTTAACTACTTTATAGGCTATGTGGAAAAGAGGCTAAATAAGATCGAGGAAGACGTGGAGCATTACAAAGAGATGCTCCGGCAGGCTAGGGCAGCTTCGAGAAAAGAAGTCTTAGTATTCTCCAACTAGCTCAGCATTTTCCTGATTTCTTTTGTGAGGTCTATCTGTGTGCCTATTCTTGCGTAGCCAAGCACCTTGGCCAGAAGACAGGCGTCGCCGCATGGTTTGCAACAGCTCAGCGCCACGTCCTCTCCGCACTCTACCTCGCCTCCTCTGCAGAGCAGGCCTTCAAGGTATCTCCATGCCTTTTCCAACAGCGGGGCCCGCGCTGTTTTTTTCTCAAAGGCTATGGAGTTGGCTATGCCGTATATGTCGGTGATGTATAACAAAGGCTTAACGTCAAGCCGGGAGGCGAGCGACGTGAGGCACGGCAGTGTGCGGGGTTCCAAGACGCCTCCGCAGAGTCTTAAAATTTCTCTAAACTTCTCCAACGTCGCCTCGTCTGCCTCTACGTAGGCCAGGAGACCGCTTTGCCAATTCACCAACGCCACCCCGCGGCGCATGTCGTTGAGTGGTAGCTTTTATAAATTGGTTACTTTCAACAGGC
>JAEMPK010000048.1 GCA_022759345.1 Pyrobaculum sp.
ACCTTCTTGGCGTAGGCCCACGCCAGGTATATGGCGTAGCGTATCTTCTTGGCGCCCGGCGGGACGCCTGCGGCGTTGGCCAAGGCGTCTGGGTCGCCGTCGAGCACCCCGATTTTATACATCAAGTCGCCCGTGTGGTGTCTAGAGACTCTGACGACCCTCGCCGTGTATGGCCCCAGCTTGTATATGCTGTCTCTTATGGGCACGTACTCCCCGTGGGGATCCACCACCACGATCTTAGCCCCCTTCTTCAAAAGCTCCTCGATCAGGACGACTGAGAACCAAGTCTTGCCGCTTCCAGTCGCCGCGATTATGGCCACGTGTCTCTTCACTCCGTTTAGGTCGAGACAGATCTCCAAGTCGCGGCTTACCAGCCTGCCCACGCAGAGGCCGTGGTCGACTTTGAAAAGCTCTGCGATTTCCCCGTCCTCGGCGAGGTAGACAGGAGAGCCGATCCTCGGCGGATGTTTAGGCTGTCTGAGGTCGCCGCCCTCCACGTAGCCAAGCACCTTGACCTTGGCGATCTGCACCTCTAAGATGTTCTCTGAAATCTCCTTAATCACCGTGTAGAGGGGGAGATCCCTCTTGGCCGAGTAGGGGTCTCGGTAAAGCTTCACGATTTGGCCGAGAAGCCTCACGTTGACGTACTCGTTCCCATCGTACTCCACGTGGTCCACCGCCACGTAGTCGTAGAGACTAACCGGCTTCTCCGGGTCTAGCGTGGCTAAGAACTCAAAGGGGGTAGCCGCCGCCACGACGTAGCCGATCCTCATATCCCCCACGCCAGCTTTACCCGCCTGCCGACGCCCACCTCCCCAGCCATCTTCTTTAGGTAGACGGCGTACTCCGCGAGCTGGCTGGACTTGAAAGAGGCTACGTCGTGGGCGTACCAGAGCCAGGTGTTGTAGTGGATGGGGTCTCGGTACTGCGCCGCAAGCATCCCAACCACGTCGTCCAACTGCGCCGCGGGGTAGAAGGCCTTCACCGGCGACCCGTCGAACATGTTGGTGCCCTCGGCGGGAGTCTCCACAAGGAGAGGCGCGTCGTCAGCGCCGAACCGCACGTAGAAGAAGTAAACCTTGGGGATCGCCTCCAGCGCCTCTCTAATCTTCCCAATCACGTCTGTGGCGAAGCTGTCCTTCAGCCTAAATATGAGAGAGTCCTCCAACCTCTCCTCGGCGGCCTTCACCAGCCTCTCCACGGTGTTGAGCCCTTTGTAGTTCATATAGGCGTCGCACCCCCCCACCAACATAGGCACCGTGTAGTGGCCGGGCGGCAGAAGAGCCGAAAGAACCTCGGCGTCTGTCACCGATTGAGTCACCAAAAGAGCCATAAGCCGCGCCATCTGGTAATCGTGCCGCCGAGCCGTCTTGTAGAGCTCAATAAGCTCCTTCCTAAACCGCCTAATCCACAACACGGAATACCACAGGAGGCCGCGCTGGAAGATGTGATCCCGATTCCTCTCCGCTAGTTTCTCAAATATCAGATGCTCCTTTACCAACTTAAAGTTGTGATCCTTCGAGACAAAAACCAGCCTAGCCCCGCGGCTCTGGGCCATTTTGATCAAGACGGCGAAGGTGTACAGAGCAGTGGCGAGCTCCGGCACGTAGTAGAGGTTCTGAAACTCCCTGGTCAGTATCAAGTTGTGGACAAGCCTCACCGCCTTGGCGTAGAGCGAGCCGTCCATCAGCAAAACGTCTACGCCATGTTTATTCAACGTCTTAATGCCCACCAGCGACTCCACAATCACGAGATAAGCCCAGGGCAGAGAGGAGGACTCCACAGTAGCGACGTCCACCACAAATTCCCTCTCTAGGAAATCCGGGCCTACGGCGGCAGCCCTAGCCAAAATCACCTGATGCCCGTTGGAGAGCCGCACCACTCCGATTCCCCCGTCGACCGCCGCAGCCCTGAGAGTAACGTCTGACGGCACGACCTCCCGCTTTAACAATTTGTCTCCAAGCTCCTCCAGAGGATACTCATATTGACGATTGCTTAAGTACTCTTTTATCTTCCGACCAGCTGAAGACACGAACATGTCGAAAAAGTGATCCACGTCTATTCTATCTACAGTGCTTATATAGCTGAGGTAGAGAGATACAGGAAGAGAGTAAGCTAAAAGTTTCAAGAGCCAACCCTCTGAAGAACAACGCCGATAAGACGGACGGAGCTAATCATAGTAACTCTTCGGGTTCCAAAGGCGCCGGAGACAGACCTCCCCACAGGCTGGACCCTGTAGGTGCAGAAAGACTCCGTTTATCCATAGAAAACATTTTAATGGACAACCCCGATAAGACGTGGATGAGTTAATCAGCAAGGTGACTCAGGTACGAAAGACTCTAGACTCGCACTTCTTTAAATTCAGCGACGAGGTGACGGCGAGTCTCACCGCCGTGTTGGTCCGGGAGAACTTCATCTTGATAGGGCCGCCGGGCACCGCCAAGACCATGTTGGTCGCATCTATCTCGAAGTTGTTGAAGGCCCGGTGGTTCTACCGCCTCCTCACCAAGTTCACAGAAGTAGAGGAGGTTATCGGCCCCATAGACGTGGTGGAGTTGTTGAAGGGCAACGTGAAGAGGATATACACCAACTCCATCGTGGAGGCGGACTTCGCCCTCCTCGACGAGATATTCAACGCCTCCAGCGCCATCCTCAACACCATGCTTACCATCTTAAACGAGAGGGTGATCTACGACGGCGGCAACATAATCCCGGTGAAGACCTGGACCGTCTTCGGAGCCACCAACCGCATCCCGGACGAGGAGGAGCTCCAGGCGCTGTACGACAGATTTCCCCTCAGAGTCTTCACTAAATATGCCCAGCCCGACGAGACTGAGCAGTTGATAAAAGCCGGCCTGCGGCTGAGGAGAGATTTCGACAAGCTGACCCCCATAATGACGATGGATGAAGTGAAGAAGCTACATGAGTACATACAGAGCTACACCTACGAAAATATGGACACAGTTGCAAAACACATATCCCCAATACTCGCCTCCTACCTAGACCACGTGGTCATCTCCAACAGAACCAGGGTGAAGGTGCCTCTCTACGTCGTATCTTACCTAATGGTGCTCGGGATAAAGCCAAGCGACATCGACGCCGCGACGTTGAGAGCCGCCACGCTCAAGGTGTTGAAGTACCTCGTCAGAGATAGAGAAGACTTAGCCGAGTACGAGTCCTTCCTAGCCGCCCACATGCCTGGTGGCCTCTCCGTCCTCTACGACATGGTCAGCGAGATAAAAGCCCTTATCTCAAACAACGCCCTTTCTATCGCCAAGGAGAAGCTCAAGGAGGCGTATGAGCTGTTGGACAAGTCGCTGGCGGACCCCGTGACGTACCGCTTCTTCCAGGTGGAGATAGAGGAGATAAAATCCACGCTGGAGATGTTGAGGTCGCAGATATAAATGGGCTCTCTCCTCAACGTCGACTACAACGACGAGCTCACCAGGCTTAGAGTCCACGAAATTGTGAAGTATTTCCAACGGCTGGGGATACCTCTTAAACTCGCCAAAATACCCAACGACGTAATTGCAGACGCGTTCTACATACACTACAGAACCCCCGTCCTTAGAGAGGAGCCGCAGGAAGAGGAGGCGCTGTGGCACCTCTTCCTCAAGACCTACGTAGCCACTGAGGTGTATCAAGAGGTGTCGAAAATAAGCCGGTACAACTACTCAGTCTCTAAGTCGGCCTCGGTGAAACTGTTGAGAGCATACAACAGCCTCCTCTCTAGAATCGAGAGGGGGTCTCTGGAGGGGTGGAAAGACGAGAAACAAGACTTCCGAGAACTTAGCCAGAATCAACAACTACGGCAGGAGATGACCAGCCTACTGAGGTTCTACATGGGGAGTATAAAAAACATTGAGAAGCTACGTAAGGCGGTTACCAAAGCCCTTGGGGACGAGGTGGGGAAAGAGGCTGCGGAGCTTTTGTTTGACATAGACGTAGACCCCTACAGGGCGCGTCTAGCCAAGATACTAGAGTCGTTGGTGGAGACGTTGTCGGCGGTCCAGCCCGAGATGGAACAAGGCCCCATCTCCGAACGGAGGGGAGTCATCTCCGGAGTCACTAGACTCAGAGCCTTCTCAGACCTCCAGAGAGCTACAAACTTAAGCAAGGCGATTTATATCCAGTCAAGAGAGCTCTTTGGCTACAAGCTAGCCACTAAGTCGCTTTCTATATACGACGCGACGTTAGACACGAGGGAGAAGCTCTACCTCCTCGTGGACAAGTCAGGCTCGATGTTCTACACCCTCTACGACGGAATAGCCTTGGACATGACGCAGAAGATCACCTGGGCCACCGCACTGGCCGTGGCCCTCATGAAGAGAAGCAGAAAAGCAATACTGCGGTTCTTCGACCAAATGGTATATCCACCTATTACCAACATCAAGGACATCGTGAAGTCGCTTCTAAGAGTTTTACCTCTGGGAGGCACCGACATCTCAGCCGCCGTCCACACAGCCGTTAGAGACGCCAAACAGATGGGGCTCCACAACTATAAACTAGTCATTGTGACCGATGGAGAAGACGACATGGTCCATCCAGAGGTTTTGAAAGCCGCCAAGACAATTTTCAGAGAGGTAAAGGCGATTTTAATAGGCGGAAGCAATGAGACTATAGAGTCTTATTTACCCACAATAAAAGTAAATACTGCTAATTTAGAATCTTTAAAAATTGCCCTTAAAAATATTTAAATACAAGGAGAAGGTTACCTATGAATTGTGGAGAATTGGCATCTAAACCCCCCGTTACAATAACTCCAGACAAAACAGTGGAGGAGGCCGCTGAGGTGATGGCTAAACACCGCGTGGGGCTCCTCGTAATTGTAGACAGGGAAAACCCCAGAAGACCAATCGGCGTGATCTCAGAGAGAGATATAATCAGAACCATTGCGGGCAAGGCCCCCCTCACCGTGACGGTGGACAAGGCAGGCACCATGAAAAACTTTGTATACGTCTACGCAGACGAGCCCGTGACGGCCGCCGCGTTGAAGATGAAGCGGTTCAACGTGAGGCACGTCGTCGTCCTAGACAGAAGCGGCGAACTTGTCGGCGTTATCTCAATACGCGATTTGATAGGAGAGAAAAAGATCCTAGAGATACTAGCCAGAGAGAGGGTCCCCACTCAAGAATAATTTTTATACACCACCCCCGCCCCTTGACATGAACAAAAACGTGTTAATTGGTGTAATCCTCGCCGCGGTGGTCGTCGGAATAGCCGCCACGGCGTTGTTCATCTACAAACCCCCCAAAGGAGGCATCGCAATTACGACGTCTTCCTCCGGCGATAAGGCGTATATATATCTCATGAAGCTAGAGGGCGGCAGTTCGATGCAGATGCGTGTTTACTACATCCCGCTCAAGGACGGCGCCGTATATGGCCAAGTTGTTAATCAAAGCGCCACGTACTTCATGGTGAAGGACAACGGCGTAATCAACGTCCTTGCCCAAGGCCAAGGCACCTACCAGAAATACACATACTTCAGTCGCCTCATGGAGATCTGTACAAACTCCACAGTCACAACCACCGTAGCCGGCGAACAGCTAACGGTTACCAACAGCCAATGCACGCCCTCTGCCGCCTCCCTCCCCACGGCTAAGAACTTCGATGAGTTAGTTATGCTCATCCAAGGGCTCCCAGGCCCCGCCTCGAGTTCTGGATGGAAAAAGGCCGGCACGGCCCAGACGCCCTTTGGAGAAGCCACCGTCTATACCAACACCACGGAGGTCCCCATCATGACGGGTCTCAACGCGGTGCTTAACTACGAGAAGCAAGTACTCCAAGACGGCTCGGTCTATTTGTTTAAGGTTCAGCTGGCCTACGGCACACAGGTTGTTGCCACGTTGACCTACACCTTGCAGAACATCACAACGGTGACGCCTGAGCTTAGAAACGTGATAAATGAGTTGTATAAAGACGTCTCCGCCAAGCCGGGCGGCGGCCTCGACATCTTGAAGGTGGCGCAGAAAATCGGCATGTCCTACGACG
>JAEMPK010000127.1 GCA_022759345.1 Pyrobaculum sp.
CCCACGCTCCCGACGAATACGTAGAGATAAGACAAGTGGTCAACGTTGCTGAGGTTTACTTCAACTTAGTAAAGAGGCTGACCGCCTCCAAGCCTTGAGAGGCGGAGGTCCCTGGGGCTTCGCTCTTCATTGGCTCCTTGGGCCAGGTCGGCTCTTTGGCGGGTGGCAAATAGGCTCTTACAAATAATTGAAAGCCTCGCCGTTTAGGGCGGGATGGAGGTCAGAAATTTGTCGTGGCTCTGCGTCAGTGGCTGTGCCCTGGGCAGATTCGTGTGATCTGTTTCGTGAGGGATTATTTCCGCGGCTTATGGCTTGTTGAACCAGGCTGAGAGCTGTGGGAGCCGTAGCGCGTTTTTGAATCTCTTCTGTGCTTAAAACGCCGTATTTAACGGCGGCTTGGCCGCTAGGAGTTTTAAAGACTCCGTCTAAGCACGGAATATGTCTGCGAGGGTTGGTTTAAGCTTCTAGACGTGTCGGCGGTGTTGTTGATTCTTTTCGGCTTCTTAGCCGCGGTCTCGGGGCTGTGTCTCGTCAAGCCGGAGGTGGTGGAGGGGGCTATGCTTGGCTTCTTCAGTTCTTACTCAGTGTGTTCGCGTCCGCACCTAGGCTGGACCGCTCTCGTCGTGATTGTCGTTGCGGTTGTCCACGGCGTCGCGGGTTTAGACGTCTGGCTTTTGAGGATGGGCCGGGACTGGCTGTGGGTGGTGGTGTTGGTTGTTGTGTTTTGGTTTATATACGTCTATATGGCGTAGGTTGTGGGTCTTGGTGCGGAGTGGCACGTAGTGAGGGAGGCCTATCGGAAGATAACTAGGGTTTATGAGAGGGCTAACATGTTGGCTACGTTGGGGAACGTGGATAGGTGGCGGAGGGAGGCTATTGCTCTTTTCTATAGCCTAAACGGGAAGGCGGCGCTTAAAGTGCTGGACGCCGGCGCTGGGCCTGGAAACATGGCTAGGCACATAAAGGGTGTTAGGTACGTGGTGGCGCTTGACGCGACGCCTGAGATGCTTTATGTAAACGACGTGGCTGATGACAAGGTTGTCGGCGTATTTGAGTATATGCCTTTTAGAGACGGGAGCTTTGATTTGCTGGTGGCGGGCTACTCTCTCCACGCGGCCATGGACCTCGAAAGAGCTGTTGCTGAGTTTAGCCGCGTCGCCGCGTTTCAGTGTGTGGTCTCCATAGGGAAGCCTACCAATAGACTCATGAGGAGGTTGCTTCTCATGTATACCAAGTATGTCTTGCCCAGGCTTGTCTGCCTCGCCGCGCCGAAGGAGATATGTAGTGAGTACAAGAAGATCTACATAATAGTGTCGGCTCTGCCTCCGAATTCGAAGCTCAAGGAGATCATAAGTAGATACGCCGTGTTGATCACATTTAGGGAGAGGGGGTTTGGCTCGATATATATTTACCTCAGTAGATCGCCTAACTCCTTTTAGGTTCCCACACAGCTATGTAGTAGGGCATGTATTTGAGGTAGCGCTTGCTCAGTTGATACCCGGCGGATCTTAATATCTGTTCTACCCCCTTCCAGCTGAAGACGTGTTTTGCGCCGAAGGACGTCACTATGGCGATTAGCCCGGGCGTGGACTCTACGACTTGTTGACCAACTAGTAACTTACCTCCCGGCCCTATTATCTGCGAGATGCATGTCAGCTCTTTCACCGGGTCGAGTAGCCAGTAGAGCGTGTGTAGCATAAGCACGGCGTCTACGCCGCTGGGTGCGTACCGCCTGGCTATCTTTACGGCGTCGCAGGCGGTGGGCGCTTGGAAGATGCAGATCCCGCCTCCGCATTCGCCAGGCCTTGTCCGCAACGTCGCGGAGGCCAACTCTACGTTGTCTCTCCTGTAGTCAAACCCTATGTACATCTTGGGCGTCGTTATCTCCATTACAGCCGCCGCCGTGTGTCCCTCTTTTACGACAGGCTCGAAAACCGCCGGGTACCTCTCTATTTCCATTAGGCGGAGGAAAGTTTGTCTAAGTATTCTGTACCAGCCTTGGCTTAACATCGTGGAGTAAAGCACGGCTAATGTGTTTTCATCTGCCTTGTTTGCGGCGACGTTTACAGCGCCTATTCGGTCGAAGGATTCGTGGAGATCGACAAACTCCATTGCGTAGCTGTTGGTGGGGTACTCCGGTTTTTCCGGCCTCTTCTTTATGTTGCCATCTTCTCTCACATAGTCTCTGATCTTCAACGAGATGAAGAGGGCGCGGGCGAAGACGCTTTCTCTTATGGATTGAAGCCCCAAATCGTTGTATACCTCCTCCCACCACTTTACGGCGTACCACTCGCTCCACCGCAACGCAGTCCTAACTTGCTTCACGCCTCCAAATGCCTCTATGAAAGGTTTGTAGTATCGCAGGACGTTTAACTCCTCCACCAGCTTCATGTACAGACTACGACGCCAATTTCCTTAAGTCTCCTCATAAGGGCTTGTAGCTCGTTGGGCACCTTCCCACTTTGTATAACCTCGAGCACTGCTTGTTGCGTTGCCTGCGGCAGGAGGCCGAACCTCTCCCAGTCTCTAATTTCGCAGTCAAGGACTGAGTCGCCGTTAGGCACCGACACGGTAAATATGTGGCCGTTTGGGCACATCACCTCAGCTTCGTCTCCTTTAAGATACCCTACAGTTGGTCTAAACTCTACGCCGCACACTGGACATCTGACTGTGTGAGAAAGCCTATACACATGATACCATGTAAACAAAATATATAATGCCTCTGGTGGAGGATCCTTTATATACTAAAAGTTTAGTTTATAGGTATTGTAAAGGTAATCGGGCTTATATAGACTGTAATCTACCGAGGCTTGTTGCCCCTCGTCTGTAGCGATCGTCACATATCTCCCGCCAAGTCTCCTCGTCTCGCATATGGCGCTTTCTATTGCCCCGTCTAAGTCGCCAGGACTAGACAGCCAGAGGTAGTCTATGTTGAAATTCCACCGGTTGAGATACAAAAGGTACCTCATGTCGGGTCCCGAGTATAGAACCAAGTGGTCAGGGCCCGGCTCTGGATGTCCCTCCGGCGGCTTTTCTAAGTAAAGCGCAGATGCGCATGGACGCGACGTAGAATATATATAGAGAGTCCCCCTTGTCTGATAAAGACTCTTCTCGATTTCCTCAGGCGTTATCAAGATTTTCGTGCCTCTCAACGTAGCGGCGAAATCTAGTTTCTTAGCACGCCGCAGTATGATGAGGTAAGCCTCCTCAAGCCGTGGCCTTTCGGAAGACCACCTCACCTTTACCACACATCCCTCTATCAATCTGTACAGCGGGAAGAGCTCCACGACGGGCTTGGCCCAGAAGAGGCGTAGCCTCCCTAAGTGGCGGTACCAATGAGTAAACTCGTCGGGGGTTAGCGGATCTAGGCAGACCATTAGGAAAACAACGAATTACGACGTGTCACCAGTTTTTCAAGTTCAGACACGGTGGCGAGCATAGCTACATAATCCTTATTAGCCAATGTAGACAGTAGTGTGTTCAGCTTGTCAAATATCACGGCATCTATCTGCTCCAACTCCTTCCTGGAGGTGGGCTTGCCCTCGGTTGACTTGACCCTCACTGCTATCATGTTTACGGCCTTCAGGGCGCGGCCGAGCTCTTCTACGTTGTCGGAGTTCAACATCCGCTTCCGTATCTCAGTCTCAATCTCCTTAAGCCCCTTGTAGATCATCTGCCGGATTTTGGGCTCGTCTTCTAAGCTTCTGTACCCAGGGTACACAAAGAAGCGGGGGGCCACGGACACCCGTTACGTTCCCTATAAATATCTTTGTTGCCATAGGGCCATGTGACTTTAATCGGCTGGATCGACCACTTTGATTACTACGGCCCCCTGAAAGACCCAAAGCTACTGGAGGAGCCTAAGTACCTCACCTCAGCGGTGGTGCTTACTCAATCTGAGGAGGCGTTTGAATACGCCGTCAAGGGCTGGAGCAGGTTCGGCACGCTGGAGCTTGTGGAGGCGATATACGCTTATGTGCAGCAGGTCAAACGCGGTCTTCTCGACAGGCGGGGGCTTCTACAGAGGTTAATCACGTTACTGCCGCGAGCTGAGGTGGGCGACTTGCTTGCCATGCAACGCGTCTTGAAGCTGGGCCTCGACGTGACTACCTGCGACCTAGGGCTTGTGGTGTTGAGTTACGTGGCGGTGAGAGACGGGGCGCCGCCGCAACCTCCGCCCGGCTTGTTGTACGAGTTGCGGAGGACAGACGCGACGGTCTACATAACGCGTAACAACAAAGGAGATGTGATCTACGATGGGGAGACTATGTGTGTGGTGCCGGCGTCCGGCAGGCCGCCCCGCCATCCGCTCTACGAGGCGTATCTACGGGGGTTTCGAATAGTAACCGAGGGGCTGCCCAGAGAGATCGACCTTTGCGTGATGCATAAGAAGCTGAAGATTAGATGCCTAGACGCCGCGTCGAGCGGCGTGTGGTAGCTCCCAGCCTTTCATCAACGCCACTATCCTTATCGCAGTGACCACTAGTATCGTGATTATCATGGCCATTTCTCTCCCAAATGGCAACGTAGCCAAGTAAACTATACCGCCGGCCGCGGCGGCTGTGGCGTATATCTCACGTCTCAACACGACGGGTATCTCGGCAGCCAACACGTCGCGGACAACTCCGCCGCCGGCTGCCGTAAGGGCGGAGAGCATCACGACGGTGAGCCAACACCCGCCTTCTGCGAGTGTTGGACAGTAACTAGCCGCCACGTCTGCGCCTATGGCCGCGAAGGCGCCTAGCCCCACTGCGTCTGGGTACAACACGACGTCTCTGTAACGCCGGAGGTGTGGGTAGAGGTAGAACGTCACAATAGACGCCAAAATTGCCGTAAGGGGGTACGGGAGGTATGTTATGTTGACCGGGGGCACTCTGCCTAGCAGTATGTCTCTCATTATCCCCCCGGCCAGCGCCGTGGAGAAGCCCAACACGACGAAGCCGAGCAGATCCATGTCTTTTTCCCCTGCCTTCAACGCCCCCGACACCGCAAAGGCGACTATGCCTATGTAGTTGAGGACTTCTACTACGAGTTGTGCGTACATAGGCCCAGCAGTTTAGCGACCACCGCATCCTCTACTGCAGGCTTAACTATCTTTAGAAACCTCCGTATGTCTCTGCCCCTGTACAGAACTATAAATCTTCTATCTCCACTTTCGTCGGTGGTTTCAAGGGGAGCTAGCCCCATCAGCCGCAGCGATTTTATCAGCTTCTTGGCCCCTGTCTTGAAGATTATGACGACATCTCCGCCGTGGGGGTCGCCGAGGAAAAACTCGCCGTGCGTCTCAAAGGCGCCTTTGACGAAATACGCATGTTCTAGGAGAGTCTGGGGGCTGTATCTACAGTACCTCCGGGGCAACTCCGCCCTCCCCATATCGACGGAGATGCCAAGTGAGCGAAGCCAGTTTATTAGGTGCGGCTTCACCCCCTCCACGACGCAACCAGCCACAGCCATGCCGGCCAAGTAGGCGACTTCTGCTCTACGCATGGAGAGGCACTGTGTAGATCGGCGCATATATCCCGCCGGTTGTATCGATTAAATAGATGGCCTTGGCCTCAAACACGGTGCCGACGTATTTACTGGCCTCCTCCACGGCTGGTGCAAGGTCCTCCTGGGTTGGATGCTTGAGTCTTATGGCGTACACCGAGAGATGCGGCTTAAATTCGCCGTATCTCTCCTCAACCGCGTCTCCTAACGACGCCGTTAATAACGTGCGTAGAGCCGCCAATTCTCCATAGGGCTCTGCCTTCAGCGCGATGTACCTAGGCTTTGAGGGAGAGGGAAGCAACACCACGGGGCCTAGCGCCACTACGAACTGCCTATACCTAATCTCGACCTGGACAGGCCTTTTCAGCTTTACCAACGTTATGTGGGGCTTCACAGG
>JAEMPK010000039.1 GCA_022759345.1 Pyrobaculum sp.
GATGACGTCTTAAGGGAATAGAGGTACGCTGCTTTGGTCCTCCATAAGTCGGAGATAAGTCTGGTGTCGACCCCGACGCATCCAAGGCCGCGTCTGGCAGTGATGCGAGTCGTACTAGGTATTACCAAAGAAGCTTCGTCAGAGAGGGGGCGCCGAGCTGGCGGTGGCTTGGCGCGTTGATTCTCCGGCTGTGTGAGCGCTGCGAATAGACGGCGGCGAGAACGGCGCGTGACGCTTGAAGTGGGGAGGTGGGCTGCGTAGAACGGGTTCTTCTGGAGTACCCGAGGAGACTGGTTGCAAGCGGCTATCTGCAGGTCTGCGAGAGAGTCAGCGCCTTGTCGCTTCCGTCTGGCCTCTCGCGGCGGCTCTGGCTGGCGGCAGGTACCAGGGCAAGCCTGGGTCGGAAGGGCTAGATACTTAAGACTCTTTGGGAGACTTGGTTTCGGCTGGTTTACTCTACTCTGGCGATTTTTTCTTCTATGTAGAGTTCTTTGTCCATGCGTCTGTCTATCTTGATGGTGTAGAGTATGCGTTGGACGCCCATCCCCCTCAGCGCCTCTTCGATTTTGGCTAGGAGTTGCGTGAGTTGGTCGTAGGTGTCTATTTCGATGTCTGTGAAGCCGGCGCCTGTTCTGTACTTGAGGCCGGCGGCTTTTATGACTGCTGTAACTCTTTTGACGTATTCGCCGACTCCTGGCGAACATGTGCCGAGGGGCACCACCGCGAGACTTACCACCATCTTGGCCATTGCTGTAGATACAAAACGTTTTTAAACTGTACATAGTGGAGTACGTGAAGCGGGTTTCTACAGGCGTCGAGGCTCTTGACAAGGCGCTTGAGGGGGGCATCCCGCAGGGCTCTTGGGTAGTGGTGACGGGCGAGCCCGGCGTGGGGAAGTCTATCCTATGTATCCACTTCGCCTATGCGGGGCTTAAGTCCGGCGACCCCGTGGTCTACGTCACCACGGAGCAGGAGTTCCGCGACGTGATGGAGCAGGCTAAGCAACTGGGGATGGACTTTTCTCAGTTCTCTGTCTACAACATTGCGTGGCGGAAGGAGCCTGAGGAGCTTCCGGAGATTGTGGTGATCGACATATTCGGCCTCCTCAAGGTGGCGAGGCAGTTGACTGAGAAGAGCAAGGAGGAGAGTCCGGAGAAGGTGAAGCGCTACGCCGCGCTTTCCATAGACACGTTGATAGAGGCGATAAACGAGGCCTACGAGATCTTGTCCGTGGCCAAGGAGCGGGGGGCGCCGGAGCGCCACGTCCGCCTCGTGATCGACTCCATGTCGGCCTTTTGGGTGGACAAGCCGGTCATGGCGCGGAAGTACTCGTACCAGCTGAAGATCGCGACGCACCGCGAAAACGTCACGGCTCTGCTCACAAGCCAGTACGCCCCCACCACGAGACAGGCCTTCGGCTTCGGCCTGGAGCACATAGCCGACGGGGTCATCCACATGTGGATGGACGAGGTGGAGACGGTCAAAGAAATCAGGAGGTGGCTCATAATCAAGAAGATGAGGATGACCAACCACGCCACGAGAGCTTTTAGGGTCAAGATAGAGCCGGGGAGGGGGATAGTGCTGGAAAGCGCCTAGAACATCTTCCTAGCCGTTTTTCGCCACTTATCCAGCAACGACTGTATATCGGGACCTGGGTCGCCAGTTTTTATGTAACGCCAAAAGTTGGGCAAGTGGGGGTTGCCCGTGGTGGCGTCTTCTAGAGCCAGGGCAACCGCAGTAGGCACATCTCTGCCTGCGGCGGCGATGAGGGAGAGGTTTAGGTTTAGCTCCTTGGCGGCTAGGTAGCACATGAGTCTATACGGCTTGGGGCAGTGCGCAATCACCTCCTCCACAAGTCCTTCGGAGGCGCGTATCTTCTTGACCACCGGCTTATTCCTGAAGGTTAAAGAGGCGAATAGGTAGCGGAGCCGCATCAACTGCTCCACGTGACTTCTCAACTGTGAGGTTATAAAGATTTTAGAGTTACGAAGGCGCTGGGCTGTCTCGTCGTTGTTTATCATTGTCTAAGATGGATGCGGCGCCCCGAACTATGTATCCAGACGCCCATGCCGTCGGCCTTGATGCCCGCGACCCCGCGCCGGAGGTAGCCGCTTATAACGCGGGCGAGACGGCGAATGAAAAAGTTGGTGCCGAGGTCAAAGGGGCCCCCAGCGGAATTTGATGTATTCCCGTCCCCCCACCTGGGTGCCCTTGGCGACGGCGACTCTTAGGATGTTGGGTTCCGGCGTCTCTACCTCCCCGCCGAAGTGCCACTCGAGGACCTCGGCGCCGTGGGGGAGGAGCCACACAGCCTCGTAGTCGTACTCGGCGGCCTCCTCTTCGTAGTAGTTTTCGTATAGGTTCTCGCCCTCGCGTAGGGGGGCGGGGAAGTCTCCGAGGAAGGTTATGTAGGGCCTGGTGGGGTTGCCCCTCAGCGCTATGTAGACGTCGCGTATAACAGGCCTAACCCTCTGGCCGTTGATCTTCACGATCTCTTCGTCCATGAACTTCTGCATGTTCTCCCACACGGTGGACACCTCATGCGCCAGCTCCTCCCCGCCTCTCTTCAACAACTTGGCGTAGTACTGACCCCTGTCTAGGTAGTCGAATATTATGACCATGTTCACCACGCCCGGGTTGACCACGTAGAAGCCCTGCGCGTACACCGGCACCACCTCTTCGCCTGCCACGTGCGGTACACCGCCGCGTTTTAAATGTGTACCCCCGCGGCTTAAAGCTGTGTCCCGGCCGCCGCCTCTAGGCACTCCCTCTCAACGGGGCTGAGTTTTGCGGGGATTATCAACACGGCGGGGCCCTCCGCCTCTGTGTCTTTCAGACGGCTGAGGGTGGTGTAGAGGAGGGACCCTCCCCAGCCCAGCCTCTGGACCGCCACCGCCTGTCTGTCCGGCGTGAAGACGCCGCGGCGCTCCCTCTCCTCCAGCGTGAGGAGCACCTCGGCGGCGTCGCGGAGAGGCATAAAGGAGCCGTCCTCCCTCACGTCCAGCAGGAGGAGCGTGTGCATGCCGCGTTGGAGGTTGTGCTCAGCCAGCTCGTATGGCCTGAGGGAGTAGACGCCGCCCCTGGGGTAGGTCACGGTGGCTACGCCGCCCAGCTTGTAGATGGAGAGGCAGGAGACGGAGAAGGCGGCGCAGATGATGGAGACGCCGGGGATCACCCTGACCTTGTACCCCCTCGCCGCCGCCAGCGCGACGAGGGCGTGGTGTGAAGTGGCGAGGGCGGGGTCTCCCGCCGTGACGAGAACCGCCTTCTTCCCCTCCCGCAGACAGTCGAAGACCGCCCGGCCCGACTCATCCTCTAGGTCTCTCCTAGTGAGCCTCACCGGCTCCCTGGCCGCGGCCCTCCGCAACGTCTCTAGGTCCAGTGGGCCGGTGTAGTCCTCGTAGAAGACGCAGTCCGCCTCTCTTATGGCCCTTAGGGCGGCCTCCGTCGCGTAGCCGGGCCCGGGGCCTAGGCCGACTATGGAGAGCATAACTCCGCTAAAGCTTTTATATAAATCCGATGAGGGGGCCGAGATGTACGCTGTGGCTAGGCTCAGCGGCTACGTAGAGGAGACGGGGTTCAAGGCGTGGGTAGGCCGAGACGTAGCCTCCGCCCTCGGCGTGAGGCTTGGCGACGGCATAAAAGTGGAAAGCAAGAGCGGGGCCTCCGCCGCCAGGGTGGTGGAGGTGCGAGACGACGTCCGGGCCGGGGTTGTCCTGACGCTGGACGTCTACATGGCCGTAAGCGGCTTCCGGACCATCCTCGTAAAACGGCTGTCTAGAGTCTACGAAGCCGAGGCCGTGGCCGTGGGGGTCGAGGCGGCGAGACCTCTCGACGCCGACGAGTTGATGCGGCTCGTCCACCTCATGACTGCATATAGAGTGCCCGTGTTTACAAACTTCGCCGGCTACCTACAGACGGAGAAGCGGGATTGGATCCGCATCACGGTGAAGTCGGTCACGCCCCGGGAGCCCGCCTACGTCTCAAAAGAGACTAAGATCTTTGTGAGGTAATCAGGAGACGGGGGTCCTCCCAAAGTCGAACTTGAGGAGGAGAAGCGGGTCGGTGACGTTTCTCAGCGAGTTAATCCTCTGGAGCAACCTGGCGGCCACCTCTCCCGACTTATACATCTCCACAGTCTTCTCAGGTCCGAATTTCTCTACTAAAGAATTTAACTCGTCTCTTATGAGATACTCAGCTATCTGCTCCACGCCGGCCACCTCGCCGTTTCTGATGAGGTGCGCGACGACGAAGAGCCTGAGCTCTGAAAGATCTATGTTCCGCATCACCGAGTCCAACCCGCTGGCCCACTTCACGGACTGGGTGGCGCGTTTAAACTCGTCCTCAGAGAAGACGAGCCTCACCCTCTGGTTCCACTTCATCTTCCACAAGGCAAACCACTCGGCGGCCAAATCCCAAAGCTTGCCCCACATCCTCTCGATATAGATACACAGAACTTGTCTTGCTTTCTTCTCTGAAAACCTCCTCCAGTTGTATATACCCGCCCGCGTGGCTAAATAATGCATGAAGTCCCTAAATACGAACTCCCTAATTGCGTCCAGCTCGCCGCGGGGCATGTCGCCGAACTGCTCCTTAACCAACTCGCTCAACATCCCGTCCACGGCCGCAGCCGCCGACTCGAAGTCGCAGTAATAACTCATTGACTATACCCAATTCCCTATTTAAAGACTTTACTCGTCTCTCTCCGCCAAAGCCTCGCCCGCGGCCTTCAGCGCGGCGGCGTAAGCCGCGGCCTGTCTATATCTGGCGAGGAAATAGACGTAGGCCTTCCTAAGCGCGGTTTCATCCACCTGGAACTCGACGCCGTAGTCTATGTCCAGAAGCACCAGCCCCTCGGCGGGGGCCGACGGCACCGCCCCCGGCCTCGGCTTGGCTAAAAGCTCCTCTAAATCCCTCCGCCGCAGGACGCCGCGGCCCGCGGCGAGGATGGCCCACGTCAACTTGCGGAGCATCTTATTCCTAAAGCCCCGCCCCGTGTAGTAGATATACACCAGATCCCGCCTGACCTCCACCTTTATTTCGTAAACCGTGGTCACCGTAGAGCCCTCCTCCCCCCGCGTCTGGATAAAAGAGGCGTAGTCGTGCGTCCCGGCCAGAAGCTCGGCGGCCTCCCGCATGGCGTCTAGGTCTTCGCCCCAGTGCGGCGCCACGTAGAGATACCGCCTTAGACGCGCCCGCCTGGGGTTGAAGCCCTCCGGCACCTCCGCCACGGCCCAGACCCAGAGGCCCCTGGGCAACCGGGAGTTGATAAACCCGATTGGTAGCCTCTGCCGCGTCATCACCGCGTTCGCCACAGCCGAGACCCCCGGGTCCGTCCTGCTGCCGCGGCCCAGCACCTCGCCGAAGACGCGCCTCAAAGCAGACTCCACGGAGTTGGGGTGGCCGGTGAAGCCGTAGAAGAGAGACCCGTCGTAAGCCACTCTGTAGAGAAAAGGCATAATAACACAAGACAACGGCCCTTTTTATGTTGACTTTCCGTAAGGCAGAGGAGAGAGACATACCGGAGATCGTGGCCTTCACCATGGACACTTGGGACTGGGGCGACTACATACCTCAGGTGATCGGGAGGTGGATAAAGGAGGGGAGGGCCTACGTGGCGGTGTGGGGGGACCGCATAGCGGCCGTGGCGGCGATGGTGCAGGTGGGGAGGTCGGCGTATCTCCAGGGGCTGAGGGTTAGGCCCGAGCTGAGGGGCAGGGGCGTGGGGGAGGCCATGACCCGCTTCTTGTTGGAGGAGGCGCGGAGGAGGGAGGCGTCTGTGGCCACGTTGCTCGTCGCCGAGGGGACCGCCCCCAGCCCCGCACG
>JAEMPK010000160.1 GCA_022759345.1 Pyrobaculum sp.
CGCTACGGGACGTGGGCCTGTACGAGAAGCGCAACCAACCGGCCGGCAAGCTCACCTTCAACGAGCTACGCCTTCTGGAGCTCGCCCGCGCCCTCGCAGGGAACCCCAGGCTGTTGCTTCTCGACGAGGTGATGGCCGGCCTCACCCCGAGGGAGATAGACGCCATGGTCCAGCTGATCAAGAAGCTGGCGGAGGAGCGGGGCATAGCTGCGATTTCGCTGGTGGAGCACAGAATGCGCGCGGTGGCGCAGCTGGCGCATAGAGTGATAGTGATGCACCAGGGGAAGGTGATCGCCGAGGGGCCTCCCGAGAAGGCTCTGAACGACCCCAAGGTGGTGGAGGTGTATCTGGGGAGGCCATGGCGCTGAGCGTTCAAAACCTCTCCTCGGGCTACGGGAGGCTTCAAGTGCTGTTCGGCATCAGTCTGGAGGTGCCGGATAAGTCCATAGTATCTCTCCTGGGGCCGAACGGCGCCGGGAAATCCACCACGCTCTGGACCGTCATGGGCGTGGTGAGGCCCTGGGAGGGGAGGATACTGCTAGGGGACACAGAGGTGACGAAGGTGCCGCCTCATAAGAAGGTGGAGCTGGGGCTTGCGCTGGTGCCCGAGGGGCGGCGCCTATTCCCCGAGATGACCGTGGAGGAGAACCTGCTGTTGGGGGCCTTCACGAAGAGGGCCAGGAATAAGATGCAGGACACCCTGGAGTTTGTGTATGCGCTCTTTCCGCGTCTGAAGGAGCGTAGGCGCCAGAAGGCGGGGACCTTGAGCGGCGGCGAGCAACAGATGCTGGCCATCGCCCGGGCGCTTATGTCGAGGCCCAGGGTGTTGCTGATAGACGAGCCCAGCGCCGGGCTCGCGCCAAAGGTAGTCGGCGACCTCTTCCAGACCGTGAAGCGGCTTAAGGAGGAGATGTCGGTGTTGTTGGTGGAGCAGAACGTGGCGGCGGCGCTGGAGATAAGCGACTATGCATATGTAATCGAAAACGGGAGGATCGTCCTCCAGGGCAGGCCGGAGGAGCTCGCCGCGAACGAGCACGTAAAGAAGGCGTACCTAGGCGTGTGACATATGGAAACAATTTTTAAGGACTTAGGTTGAGGTCTGCATGAGGAGGCTGCTTGACATAGCCGAGGAGGAGATCTCGCAGAGGCTGAGGGAGGGCGTAAAGCTGGCTGTGGAGGCGCTCTCCATGGCGCTTAAGGAGGAGGCTAAGGCGGAGGAGATAAGGGAACTCGCCTCCAGGCTCCACAAGCTCCACGACGAGGTGTCGGACCTAGTGATGGAGGCCGTCGCTAGGTACTCGCCAGTGGCCACGGACCTCCGCTTCTTGAAAAGCGCTTTGTTCGTCTCGTACGACCTCTACAGGATCGCCCGCTACGCCTTTGACATAGCGTCTGTGTCTGAGAAACTGGGGGGAGGTTGCCGGTCGAAGAGGGTTGAGACTGTGGGCGGGGTGGTTAAGGAAATGGTGGCTAAGGCCGTGGAGATGTTCCTCAGCCGCGACGTTTCGGCGTTGGAGGAGGTGGAGAGGCTAGACGACGAGGTGGTGGACAAGAGCTACGAGGAGGCTCTGCTGGACGTGTTGAAGGGCGCCGACAGATGCAAGGTGGTGGAGACAGTGGTGTTGCGTCTCCTGGAGAGAGCCTCCGACCACGCCGTCTACATCGCAAGCCACGCCTACTACCTCGTAACGGGGCAGACGAGGCGCAGATAACCTACATAGGTAGACCGGTTTCACGTCTGTGTTAGATAACGTGCGCACTCCACGCCTCTGGTGAGGCAGAGGTAGCGGGGGAGGTTTTGTCTGATTTTTTCATCGCGGTATTTCAAGAGCCGCTTCAAGGCCTCGCTTTTGACCACCCTCCAGTTTTCGCCGGGCGGTATCTCTAGCTTCACCCTCACAATGACGAAGTCCTTGTCGCTCTGCTCGGTGTAGTCCACCGCCACGACGTTAAGCCCTTCCAAAGCCTTCCTTATCTCCTCCTCGAGCTTATCCAGGTCGATGACTGAGAGGGGGAGCTCCACCCTGACCAGAACCACCTGCTTCTCGCTCCACTTAGGCGTGTAGTCCACGACGCCCGAGCTCAGGAGGACCATGTTGGGCACCTTCAGCTCGTAGCCCGTGTCTAGGATTAAGGTCGTGTAGATGAGCCCTATTTCGACAACCCTCCCCTTGTACCCAGGCGCCACGTAGTCAGGCGAGAAGTACTTGTAGGAAGGGAGAGAGGCGACGTCGTAAGGTATTTGAGAGGCAACTATCCTAACCATGTCGCCCACCTCCACAAACCGCGTGGTTAATATGATAATGCCAGCGAATAGGTTGCCCAAGACGGGCTGTAGGGCCAGACCCAGCACGAGGCCCGTCACGGTGCCGCCGAGCAAGGCCAGCTCGGCGCCCAGGCGGGAGATGGATATCGCAAACAGCAACACCGCCAGTATGCCGATGACCTTTACCACGTTGCCCACGGCGTACGCCTTCTCCTTCACCCTATCTCTTAGGTACACTATAATCGAGTTCCCCACGGTGTTTATGGCGATGCTTCCGGCGACCGCTATAATCAAGGACTTCACCAGGTTGAGCTGCTCCTCGTCTAGGACTATCCCAAAAAGAGGCAGAAACAGCTTAGCGAAGTAGTACAAATTGACGGAAATTATGCCGATAAGTACAAGCTTAGATAGAGTTACCGCTACTAGCCGCCTCTTCATTTAACTTTCCTATCTAGGAACTTGTCTATGACCGGGGGCGGCGTCTTCTCGATCACGTGTCTAAGCAACGTGGCGGCGTTGACCGCATCTCTTACGTCCAGCAACTCCACCGGCGAGTGGACGTATCTCGTCGGTATGGAGATGGCTACGGCCGGTATCCCCTCCCTCCTGAAGGCTATGGCCATGGCGTCTGTGGTGCCGCCGTATAGAACCTCAAGCTGGTAGGGAATGCCGACTTCCCTTGCTATGTTTATGATGTGGTCTCTGAGGGCTGGGTGCGCGATGAAGAGGCCGCCGCGGCCCCCGTCGAGCACCTTTATGGCCACCCCCCTCCCCATCTTCGTAACGTGTTGCCTCTCCTCCACGCCCGGGACGTCGGCGGCTATTGTGGTGTCCAACGCGACGGCGTAGTGCGGATTAATCCTCTCCGCCGCTATCTGAGCGCCTCGTAGGCCCACCTCCTCCTGCACGGTGGCCACGGCGTAGAGAGTCACAGGCACCTCCTTCAGCTGCCTAAGGGCGTACAGCATGACCGCCACGCCCACTCTGTCGTCAAAGGCCTTGCCTGTGACGACGTCTCCATTAAGCACGGCAAACTCCCTATCCAGCACCGCCACGGACCCCACGGCGATGCCCATCTTCTCCACCTCCTCCCTGCTCCTAGCCCCGACGTCGATGTACATGTCTTTAATCTCAGGCGCCTCTCTCTCCTTGTCAGACGGCGTGACGTGCGGCGGCACGACTCCCACGACGCCCCTCACCCACCTCCTATCGACGGTCCGCACCCACACCCGTTGCCCCGCGAGAGTCACCTCGCTCCACCCCCCGATTGGTCTGATCCGGAGGAACCCCTCCTTGTCTATATAGTCGACGACGAGCCCGATCTCGTCCATATGCGCCGCCACCATGGCCCTGTAGTCCGAGCTCCCCCTCTTGACGCCGATGACGTTACCCCACCTGTCCACCACCACCTCGTCCACGTACGGCTCCATCTCCTTGATCACCACCTCCCTCACCTCATCCTCGAAGCCAGAGGGGCCACGCGCCTCCGACAGCGTCTTGAGAAGCCTTATGAAATCCTCCATGGCCCCCCAGTTGGTAGAAAGGTTTAAATCAGTAGCCCCGCTCGTCTACGTGACGTTAAACCTACGCCCCTCCTTGGCGAGATATTTCTCAATAATGTAAAATTGAGGCGGGAGGAGGCCCTATGGGAGGCAGAGCTGGCGCTCAAGTTCCTGGAGCAAGGTCTCCACAGAAACGCCGCTGGGAAGGCGTTTCAGGCGTGGAAGGCGTTGCTGGTTGCAGTTGCGGCCCAACACAGAGAGGCAATAGCCAAGCGGTACGCCGGCGTCGTTAAGGACAAGACCGGCAGGCTGAGGTCCAGAGCCGACATGGTCATAGCCCTCATGCCCACCACCAGAATGAGAGAAGTGGCCTCCGCCCTGGAGGAGGTATATGGAAGAGAGCTAATACATCTCACAGACATCGCCTTGAATTTACACGAGTTTCAATATAACGGCCTAGACCCCGAGGGGATAGCCGGCCGTTACTCAAACCTAGCGGATGTTGAAAAGGATATCAAGTATCTGGCAGAGAGAACTATAGAGTGGCCTGGTTAAGGCTTAAAAAAGATTTTAATGGTTATCTGCCTTTGAACTGGGGCTTCTTCTTCTGGAGGAACGACGAGACGCCTTCTATTACGTCTTCGGTGCTGAAGAGTATGCCGAATTGCGTGGCTTCTAACATCATGCCGACCCACTGCGGCGCTTCTAGGCCGAAGTTTATGGCGTATTTCGCCATGGCGAGAGCCAGAGGCGGCTTCTCGGCGAGTTTGTTGGCGAAGGACCTGAGCTCCTGCTCCAACTTGTCGGCGGGCACCACCTTGTTGACTAGGCCGAGCCGCTCCGCCTCTCTGGCGGGTATCCTGTCGCCGGTGAATATCAACTCCTTGGCCCTGGCTTTGCCGATGAGCCTCGGCAGTCTCTGGGTTCCGCCTGCGCCGGGTATGAAGCCGAGGTTTATCTCAGGCTGGCCCAGCTCGGCCGTTTCTGCCGCTATTCTGAAGTCGCACGACATAGCCAGCTCGAGTCCGCCGCCTAACGTGTAGCCGTTCAACCCACAGATGACTGGCCTATCCAGCGACTCAATCCTCTCGAAAAGCATCTGAAGCTTCCGCGACGTCTTGAAGATAGTTATGGGCGTGGCCCCCATAAACGCCGTGACGTCCGCCCCGGCGGAGAAGGCCCTACCCGTGCCTGTGATTATGACTACCCTAACCTTGTCGTAATCCATCTGCTCAATCTCGTCGAGGACCTTCCACAATTCCTCAACCATCTTGGGACTTATGGCGTTCAGCCTCTCAGGCCTGTTGAGGATAATCCAGGCGATGCCGGGCTCGTACCTCACTATGAGGGTCTCCAGCCTCTTCTCCTCGGCCTTTACGTAGGTGTAGAACCCCTCTCCGGCTTTCTTCCCAAGTTTTCCCCTAGCCACCATCTCCCTAAGCAGAGGATCTGGTTCATACTCCTCAAATCCTGTCTTCTGCCGCCACTCCTCTAACGCTTTTACTACTACGTCTATTCCTATTTCGTCTGCCAACTCAAGCGGTCCCTTCGGCCAGTTTAGACCTAACTTCGCCGCCTTGTCGATATCCTCCCTAGTGGCAATACCCTCCCTCAATAGATAAGCCGCCTCATTAACGGCAGGCGCCAGGAGATAAGATACGTCAATTCTATCGCCAGCCGACTTAGGCACCTCAGGCCACTGGAACTTGCCTGGCGCTGGGTATTTGTAGAAGCCCTCTCCAGACTTTACGCCAAATTTCTTCTGTTGACACTTCTCAACAATCAAAGGACATGGATGAGATTTAAAGCCGCGTCTCAACATGGCATCGCCAATGAAGCACACTACGTCGATTCCGGTGAAGTCCATCAAGATAAAGGCGCCCATGGGTAGCCCCGCTTTGTAGATCAAGGCCGAGTCAACCTCTTGTATTGTGGCTTCGCCGCGGGCCACCATCCAACAAGCTGCCTCATTTACTCTAGCCAATATTCTATTTACTATGAAGCCAGGTACGTCTTTATTTACAACAACGGTCTGTTTACCCAGCCGAGCCGCATA
>JAEMPK010000135.1 GCA_022759345.1 Pyrobaculum sp.
CCACGTCTACAAGGCGCTTGCAGAGGTCTTGGAGGTGGTATGAAGATTCTACACATATCAGACGCGCACCTCGGCAGAGCGCAGTACCACCTGCCCGAGAGGGAGGAGGACTACTTCAAGGCCTTTGAGGAGGCTCTGAGGCTCGGCAAGTCGGCAGACGTGGTCTTGGTCACAGGCGACCTCTTCGACACGAGGAGGCCGAGCAACAAGACCCTCCTGCGGTTTGTAGAGGCGGTGGAGGCGGCTGGTGTCGTTCTCTACGCCATAGGTGGGAACCACGACTTCAGTTACGTCAGATACCGGGCCGAGGCTGGGAGATGCCCCCGGCCTAGGGAGTGTCTATACGACACGGCGCTTAGGCTTGTGGACAGGATGAGGCTGGCGCGGCTTCTCTGTTGGGAGGCGGCGGACGTGGGCGGCGTCTACATATTCGGCGCATGCGCCACGCCTAGGGACTACGCCGCGGAGTACCGCGGATTGCTCCAGAGGATGCCTCCCGGCTCCGTCCTAGCGATCCACCAAGCCGTGGAGGGAGTCAAGGCGAGGTATCCCGCGGAGGACGACGACTACACGATGCCGCAGGCGGTCTTCCAAGGCCTGCCGTATTTGCACATAGCGGCGGGCCACGTCCACGACCACCTGGCCAAGCATCCGGCAGGCGCCGTGTGGGCCGGCTCGTTGGAGATCTGGGACGTGGGGGAGTTCGAGACTTGGGACTACAGAGGCGGCTTCGAGAAGGCGCAAGACGTTGCCCAGAAGGGCGTCGTGCTTATAGATGTGGCGGGGAAGGCGGCGTCGCTTAAGCCGATCTCTCTGCCCCCTCGGAGGCCGCTTTATAGAGTTAGACTCTTCATCCGCGAGGTCAAAGAGGCCTTCTCCGCTGTGGAGGAGGCGGCGAAGCTCTTCGACAGAGAAGGCGCCGTGGTGAGGCTCGAGCTGTGGGGCGTCGTGGAGGGCGGCCTCAAGACGGGCCAGCTGGCGTCGAGGTTTTCCAAGGCGCTTCATGTAGATGTGGTGGACAGGACGTCATCGCCGCAGAAGGCGGTGGCGCTGAGGGGCACCGCCGTGGAGGAGCTGTGGCGTCTCATGAAGGAGAAGCTGGGCCCCCACGCAGACGTGGTGCTTAAGGCTATGGAGCTCATACGCGACGGCGAGAAAGAGGCGGCGAAAAGACTCCTCCTAAAGGCTCTGTATGATTAAGAAGATTGAGATCGTAAACTTCAAGGCCTACGCCAAGGCCTCTTTTAGGTTCGGCGAGGGGGTCAACTTCATCTACGGCGCCAACGGCTCCGGCAAGACTTCGCTCATGGAGGCCATCTCAGTGGCGCTCTTCGGGTCGCAGTGGGTGACCAGGTGGGGCGGCAGGAGGTGGAGCAACTTCCTCAGGAGAGGCGCCTCGTGGGGCGAGGTGAAGCTGTACTTAAGCCACGGGGGCCGGGAGATCGTCGTCGTTAGGAGATTCGGCGAAGAGGGGACGGTCTCCTCCGGCACGTACCTGGCGGTGGACGGGGGCGTGGTGGCGCGGGGCGACTCAGACGTCACGGCGACTCTCGTCTCGAAGCTGGGCCTTAGGCTGGACGAATACGCGCATCTGCTCTACATCCGGCAGGGGGAGTTGAGGAGGATACTGCAGGAGACCGAGTACATAGACCGCATCCTCCGCCTCGACGAGTTCGACAAGGTGGACGAGGTGGTAAAGGATGTACACGACGAGTTTAGAGGTCGGCGGGAGCGGGTAGGCGGCCGGCTGGAGGAGCTGGAGAAGAGGCTCCCCGTGTTGAGGAGCAGGCTGGACGACTTGCGGCGGAGGCTGGAGGAGGCCGAGAAGAGGGCGGCGGAGCTGGAGGAGGCGTCGGCGCGGTTTAGAGAGGTGGAGAGACGCTACCTGGAGCTTAGAGAGCGGTACGCCTCTCTAGTCAAGGAGAGGGAGGCGTTGGAGAAGAAGCTGGAGGAGGCGGCCCAGCTGGCGCTCAGCGCCGAGAGAGACGTGGAGCAACTGGAGGCGGAGCTGGAGGCTGTTAGGAAGGCGGCGGAGGAGCTGAAGAGCCTCCCCGAGGTGGGCGACGTGGAGAAGGAGTATTTCGAGCTTCGGCAGGCGGTGGCTGCGGCGGAGAGGGTCCCCCCCGAGGTGAGGAGCTACGACCCCAGGTCTCTTGAGGAGGCCCGGCGGAGGCTGGAGGAGGCGAGTAGGAGACATGGAGAGGTGAAGACGCGGCTGGCTCTTCTACGCGACGTGCTCCGTCTGGCCCAGCGGGCGGAGGGCGGCCGGTGTCCGGTGTGCGGGTCGCCGCTTTCTAGAGACGCCGTCCAGCGGCACGAGTTGGAAGTGCTGGGTCTGGAGAAGGAGGAGCAACGTCTCTCGAAACTCATAGACCAGCTCAAGGCCGAGGTCAGGCGGCTGGAGGAGCTGGACAGGCTTTACCACAGCTACAAGCCCTACCTGGCTCTAGACCTCCCATCCGCGCGGAGGAGGCTGGCCGAGCTGGAGGCCCTATACCAGAAGAAAAAGGAGGTGGAGAAGAGGCGGGCGTACCTCTCGGCGCAGGCGGCTAGGGAGGCAGAGGTGGCGAGGCGGCTGGAGGAGCTGAAGGCCCGTAAGGCCGAGGCAGAGAGGAAGATACAAGAGGTGAACCAGAGGCTGGGGGAGGTGGAGGCGGAGCTGGCCGCAACTGCAGAGGCGTTGAAGAGGCTGGAGGCGGAGTACGCGGCGCTTAAGACAAAACACGAGGAGTACCTCGCCGCGAGGTCTGTGGCGGCTGAGCTCAGGCGTCAGATAGCTGAGACGGAGAAGGAGCTGGCCGCCTTGGCGGGCGAGCTGGAGAAGGCCAAGTCAGAGGCCGAGAGGCTCGACAAGGCCCTCGCCGCGGCGCGACAGATAAGAGTCGTCCTCGGCGAGCTCAAGCCTTTGATGCGTCAGACGTTGCTCAAGGCAATAAACGAGGAGCTAAACGCCGTCTTCCTCCGCCTCAGACACAAAGAGGCGTTTAAATCGCTCCAGCTGATCGAGACAGACGGGAGGTACGTAATCCGCGTCAACACCCCCACAGGCCCCATAGACCACGGCCTCCTGTCGCTCGGAGAACAGAACCTAGTCGCCCTCTCGCTGAGGGTGGCCCTGGCGAGGGCCCTCCTCGGACAAGCCCCCTTTATGATGTTCGACGAACCCACAGAACACCTAGACGAAGAACACAGAAGAAAAATCGTGGAGCTGGTAAGAGGACTCACGTCGATAGTCCCCACAATCATCGTCACCTCCCACCTAGGCGAATTTGAAGAAGTCGCAGACGTAGTTATCCAACTCTGACCACCCTCCCCGAGTGCGGGCGCCCCGTGGGGAGGCGTCCTCGCCCCGCCTTCATCGGCGCCTTGGGCGGAGGTCGTGGGAGCGGTCCAGGCCAGCACCGCGGGTCCTCTGTTGCCGGCCTTTAGCGCCATGAGCGAGGCTCAGATGGCGTATGCGACTGGCCGCAGAGCGATGGGATTCGCCTTCCTCACAGCTTCCCTCGGCACCATCCCCTTTTTCAGTCTCTTCCTCACCTTCTTCACGTCCCACCAGACGTAAGGCACGCCGAGATGCAACAAGTCCATTCTCGCAGGCCTACAGCGCCGGCCATAGGCCCGTCTATGGGCGAGACGGGGACCCTTACGCTCAGGAGGAGCCCGGGAGGAGTCGGCGTATACTGTTGTATTGTATACAAATACTCGTATACGCTAAGTTTATATACGTATGTCTGTATTTGTATGTGTCTACTACGGTGATAAGCGTGAGGATTAGGAAGGAGTTGAAGAAAAAGGCGAGAGAGCTCGGAATAGACATCAGGGAGGTTTTGGAGAAGGCGCTTGAGGAGGCCATAAGGCGGAGGGAAGAAGAAGAGCTCGTCAAGGCTCTCGAAGAGTTGAAAAACCTCTTTTCCCGCATATCCGAGAAGGAGTGGGTAGACGCGGTGCGTAGCTCTAGACATGAGCGTTGAGTATCTCCTGGACGCCTCCGCTTTGTACGGGCTGGTTGCCCATTACCACAGGTGGATAGGGCATAGGAAAAGACTCGCCATTCTTCACCTGACTGTATACGAGGTGGGAAACGCGTTGTGGAAGGAGGCAAGGGCAGGGAAGTTACCGTGGCGGGAGGCCGCCGGAGCCCTCTCACGGGTGTTGTCTAGTCTTAAGATGCTGGACGACCCTCCTCTAGAGGAGGTCTTGGAGGTCGCCGTAGAGAGAGACTTGACCTTCTATGACGCGAGCTACGCCTATGTGGCCGAGACGTTGGGTCTCTCGCTGGTCACGCAAGACCGCAAACTTCTGAAGAAATCCCATGCCGCAATAGACGTGGCTACGTTCCTCACAAGACTCTCAACCTGAAGGGCGGGGTCCCCTTCAAATGATGCCCTTGTCCCGCCCTAATCTTCTCCTCCGACGGGGATCACAGGTACGGTAGGGACCAGCACTACGCGTTGAATATCACCATACCCCAACCGCGAACGCGATTATGGCTAGTGTAATCAACGTACCCTATTCATGACCCCTCCTCGTCAACTCTGGTTGTAGCCCACGGCAACTAACTCTATTACCGCGGCTCTTTTATACGCCTAGTTTTGTCAACCTCACGTCTTTGCTGAGGTTCGGTGGAGTATACGGCAAGGACTAAGGCGGCTGTATACGTAAGTAATGAATGTCATGAGAAGAGTGAAGGCCAGGACGCCGAAGTAACGAAGGAGTAGGCTGTGTCGTTGCACGAGGACTGCGACGCCCTTCTGAAGGGCTTTGCCGCAACGTCTCAGATGGTAATGAGACAACTGGTAACGTTAGTGGGTGGGTATAGCAGGAGGGACATGGCCCATGGCGATCCACGTGGTTACTATCGTGATTACGGTGTCAAGACTAGAATAGCCCATTACAAATAATGGAAAGCCTCGCCCTTTAGGGCGGAGAGGAGGTCAGTACCTCCTTGTTTCACGAGCCGCAACATGTTATTAAGCGTTAATATCGGTACTTATCAGCGGCGGCCGCACATTAAGGTCTCTGTGTAGGGTCTTTAAAACCGAGGCTACTGCGCCTCGGCGGCCTGCGTCTGGATCTGCTGTTCCAGCACCCACACAGGCGTGGAGAGCAGTGCGACGTAGCCGCCGAAGGCCTGCATGAGGGTTTTCGACTCCTCGACGCCGCGGGGCACGACCTCAACCTTGACGCCCTTCTCCTCCGCCTTCATTATCACCTCCAGCACCACGTCTTCTCCCAGCTCCTCAGCCACAACCACCGCCTCGGCCATCCCCATCTCTAGGGCTTTCAACACTCTGTCTCGCCCGTATACGATGTAGTCGCTCTTCTTGACGGCGTAGTACATGACGCGGTCCATCACCTCCTTGGCGTGGACGTACTCGCTCTCTTTTAGCTGCTCCTGGGCGTTTTTAATCGCCTCCACCACGCCGTATTCGTTGGCGCAACAGGCAGACACCACGGCGAGGACCTTGTCCTTGAGCCGGTAGTCCAGACCGCCCTCCTCCAGGAAGTCCTCCTTAGTCGGCCCAGGCCCCGCCACTATGATGCCCTTCAGCGTCGGTATCTGGAGGAAGATCTTGTTCACCTCCTCCGCGACCACCTTGTAGAAGGTCTCCGCTAGATGCTCCGTCTGGCGCTTGTAGCGGTTGGCCGACTGGCCGCCCGCGCTGTGTTTATTCGGCACGAAGAACTCCACGGTCTTCACCACCTCCCACTGGCCGCCCTTTAGCAGGGCGATGACCGCCTCCCCCCGCTCCACCACCACAATGCCGTATAC
>JAEMPK010000005.1 GCA_022759345.1 Pyrobaculum sp.
CGAGCAGTCTAAACACGTAGGTGGTTTTCCCAACTCCCCCGACGCCTAGGACAGCCGCCGAGTACCGCTTCACGGCGTTGCCTGAAGTAGTTTTTCAATCCTAGCCTCAAGTTCGGCGAGTTCTCTCCTCGCGTTTTTTAACCTCCTACAGAGCTCCCAACTGGGCTCCCCAAAGATACATCTCAGTGTTTCAACGTCTATCTTTGCAACTGACACGTATTAATAAAAGAGCTGTGGTATATATAAACAGCCCGTAGAGAAGAATTGCGATTATCAACGTGACGTCTCCTACGGCGATGCCCGCAAAGATTCTTCTTTTCATAATAGGCAGAAGAGCCGCAGCCGCCGCAAAAAGTGCGGTCAAAACGGCGTAGGAGGACAACAGGAGGAGGAGAGCCTTCTTCATATGGGCAGAGACAGTAGTTTCAGAAGTGCCGCAAGAGCCGTGGTTAGAGCTGAGGAGATGAGCACCGTGGCTGATAAGGCCTTAAATATGTGGTACTCCTCCATGGGTTTATCGGCCACCACGATTCTCACAAGCGAGACTATGGGCGAGGAGCAGTCTTGGTATACGACGCCGTTTCTTAGATAGGTGGGTCTCGCTATTTTTTCTCTACCCTTGATGCCGCCGGAGGAGAAGATAATCAAGGCGCCGTTGACCACGAAGGGGAGGCCGGCCAAGATCAGATAAGGCACGAGGTCGTACAACACAGCCAACGTGGAGAGACTGGCGCCCAGGAAGTAGCTGCCCACGTTGCCGTTGAAGGTCTTGGCTGGGTATCGATTGTAGAGGTACAGGGCGAGCGATGCCGCGATGTGTACAAGTAAGAGACGTACTGCGTCTATCTGCCCCCTCAAGGCCGCCACGGCGGCTAAGGCGGCGGCCACCACCACGTTGGCTACCGGCAAGAAGCCGTTGACTGGGTCTAACATATTGAAGGCGTTAGTCATGACCGGTATGGCCAACACGGCGAGCCATCCAGTGGCGCCGTAGAAGAGACCCACCATAGGTATTGTGAGTCTAACCTCCACAGCCCTAGCCAACACAAATGCGAGAAATACCGGAAACAGAACTCTGGCGTATTCGTCGACTCCCCGTAGGTCGTCTAAGAGGCCGAGTAGCCCCACGGCCACCGCCACCACTAGGAGCGGCAACGCCGCCGCCACAGACGCAGAGGCTAAGACGTAGCCGACCGCCGCGCCCACCATGGCTATGAGGCCGCCGGCCCTAGGCACGCCGTCTATTCCCTTATAGATGTCGCGAGAAGTTATGCCTCTTCTCTTTTGGTACGGCACCCACCATCTGCCGAAGAGGACGCCCGTTAAAAACGCCGAGGCCGCCTCGATCAACATGTCAAAGGCTTTTGAGCAGGATGGGGAGGACTAAGGTGGCGTCTGCGTAGACGTAGACAGACTTAGCGGAGGGCTTTACTTTGCCCCAGCTCACCGCCTCTCTTGGCCTAGCCCCGCTGAGGGAGCCGTCGTACTCGACGGCGGTAGAGATGTACACCACGTAGTCAAGCCCCCCTCTGAACTGCGCCCACCAGATGACGTGGTGTTTACTTATGCCGCCGCCCACTATGAGCGCCGCCAGTTTTTTACTGTTGTAAACAAGTTCTCTCAACGTCTCCTCGTCTTTTAACACGTCGATGAGGACCTTAGACCCTCCTCTCTTGGTTCTGGCCAAGTCGTTGCACGTGAGCAACGCCGTGCCGACAGCGCCGTCTGTTATGCCGGGGACGAAGATCTTTACGCCGGCTCTAGCCGCCGCGCCCAGTATGGAGTCCTCCGGCATCTCTCTGCCAAGTTCATACGCCAGCTCGTAGGTGGCTATGGATCTGCCCCACAGCCTCTCGCAGAAGCTAAGCACAAACCTCTCCACAAGGGGGCCGTACTCCTCTTTGCTTATCACCACGTTGCCCAGCCTGTGGAATCCCTTCCTCGCCAGCTCTACATCGTCGAGGTCGAAGGAGCCCGGCATGTACTTCGCCCCAAGCGCCTTTGCTATGTCGTGATCTAAGGCGCCCGCCGTAGTCACCACCACGTTGAAAAGCCTCCTCTTCACCGCATCCGCGATGACCTCCCTCAGACCTGTGGCGACTAGGTTGCCGGTGAAGGAGAAGAACCTGAGGTCCGCCTCCTGCAGTGCCTCTTTCAACACGTCGTAAGCCTCGGCGACGTGAAGCGCTTGGAAGCCGCCGATCCTTCGGTAGAGCTCTACAACCTCCCTCATTTAATGATCTTAACCTCCTCCACGACGCCCAACTTCCTCAACTCCTCCACCGCCTCCCTCACTTGTCTAATCGTGACGCCTAATTTAGCCGCTATCTCCTCCAGAGAACGCACGCCATCCACGAGCTCGGCCACCTGCCTAAGCCACTTGTCGTTCAAGTCCACCATCTTGCCGGGTATCGGGATCTCCTTGCCAGGTATCTTGTAGAGAAACAGCTTGTGGCTACGCCACTCTTCGTACACCTCCTCCACCACCACGGGACGCCACCCCGGCACCTCGAAGTCGTGTGTAACCACCCGAGTGCCCGGCCTAAGTTCCTTCTCTAGTTTTGGCTTAAGCCTCTCGTTTACTGTGGTAAGGAGATACATAGTGACCACGTCGGCGTCTGTAAGAGGCACGTCGTAGAAGCTGGCGTTTATAATCGTCGCTCTGTCTGCAAGCCCCAGGTCTTTTATACGAGCCATCGACTGTTCATATAGATCCTTCCTAATCTCCACGCCGAAAGCCCTGGCGCCGAACTCCTTAGCCGCAATTATGACGATCCTACCATCACCAGACCCGAGGTCGTACACCACCTCTCCGCTCCGCACACGCGCAAGCTGAAGCATGCGGCGTACAACCACCTCGGGAGTGGCTACGAACGGTACGTCGTACATGTAACCAACGATATCAGTCGAATATAAATTTATGAGGGGGAGGTCCCAGAGCCACGGAGGCGGCTCCGCCACGCCCCAAGCCCCCCAGCTCTTTAAAAACTTACGGACCCGCCACCAGCAAAGGGGAGAAAAGCGGTTAGAACAACTACACGTATTCCCTCTCCGTTGTGGTATACGCCAATAGCCCCTTTGGTCTGTATACCTCTCTTATCTTCATCATATACTTCATATCTGTAATACTCCAGCTCTAGCTTGGTCTCCCTCACCGAGCCTTCCCGCGTGCAAAAAGTCTTTTACGGAGTAAGCGAAAGGCACGCCTCCAGCCACATAAACCTCCACCATGTACGGGTGGGGCTTACCCACCAGCCTCTGCCTCAGCAATCCACGGAAACCTCCGCAGGACCTTGGCGATTTCCACCTGCCTCTCCATGGCGTGGGGGCCCACGCCTTCACCCACTCCACGCCGAATGTCTCCAGCTCCGGCCACTCCTTCAACAACTCCTCAACGGGGGTCGGGCATCCCAGCCGCCGACTTAGGCGGCTCTCGGCTGGAAAGTTTAAAAACACCTGGAATAGTGACGGCGTGCCTCATAGGTCTCGTGGAAAGAGAGGAAGATCGCGCTCTATGAGACCTGCTCATCCCACTGTACCCACTTGGATTCAGTACAGTCCAGATGAGGTGGAGCAACTGGTGGTGGAGTTGGCGCGCCGCGGCTTTCGGCCTTCGCAAATCGGCGTAATCCTAAGAGATCAATACGGCATACCTCTCGTTAAGCCTATAACTGGGAAGAAGCTCACGAAGATTCTGGAGGAGCACGGAATCAAACAAGAGCTTCCTGAGGATCTGCTTAATTTGATCCGTAAGGCGTTGAGGATTAGGAAACACCTAGAGGAGCATCCAAAGGATATGGCGTCGAGAAGGGGGTTACAGCTGGTTGAGTCTAAAATCCACCGGCTTGTGAAGTATTACAAGAGGACCGGCAAGTTGCCGAAGGACTTTGTCTATAATCCACAGGCTTTGTCCCACTTAGCTGCCTAACTCTTTAAAAAGCTGGTTAGTGTATATGCGTGGAGTTTCGTAACTTCGTCATCGACCACATCGACAGGGTGCTGGAGTACCTGAAGCAGAACCCCCTGACGATATACGCGAGGAGATCAGTAGATGCCTACATGGCGGCGTACGCCCTGGCAGCCGCCTTGGGCGAGACTGTGCACGTGGCATTGGTGGATTGGCCGCCGCAGAGCGGCGTCTGTGTGGGTTTTAGATGCGAGGGGATGTATATAACAGAGAGCGAGGTGGGTATAGACGAGAGTAAATACTCCGGGGAGTTTAACTCTTTGAGTTACTACGCGGCGGTGATTATCCAGACTCTGTCGCCGCTGGAGGAATATATACATAAGGCTCTCTACGTGGGGCACTACGCCTGGAGTGTAGATTACTGCGAGTATAAATGTCAGTTCCCCAGGGAGATCTTGAGGTGGGATGAACGGCTCTCGGTAATTTTCCCGTTTCTAGATTCGTTGCCGGCGAGGAAGGCTCTTTCGCTCTCCACGTTGCCGGTGGTGCCAGGCGTCACTGGACGTCAGGTGGATGATGGGAAGCCCATCGGCTCTATGACACAGGAGGAGGTCCTCTCTCTTCTCGATTGGGCTCTCGGCGCCGTCTTTAACGAGGGCTTCAACACTGCGATTCTAGACAAGGCTGTGCGGCCCTACTCGCCGGCCTTTAGACCTGCAGACTTGGCGGCGAGACTTGAGGCCGATGTGGCCGGCTTCGTCGACAAAGAGATAGACGTATATGTGTTTAACTTCGCCGAGGCCTTCTACACGGTCTTAAAGAGGGTTAAGGAAGGCGTTGTGTCTGTCTCCAACTCCTTCTACGTTTATAAAATACCGCCCTACCTGTCCTACTACCTTAAGTTAAGCGACTGGGTGGCTCTGCGTTACGAGACTCCCCGCGGCTCGGTTATAGCCGTAATCCCGCCGCCTAGACAGAGAGCTAGTTTAAAGAAGATGGCAGAGGCGCTCGCTGAGGTTGGACAGACGCTTCAATTCCCCACCCATCTCGTCACTTACGTGGAGAGCGGAAAGTATGCAGATTTTCTAAAGATCTATGAAAGAAGTAGAGAGTAGAATAGCAACACCTCTAGACTGTAAGTTCATAGACGCGTTGAGACCTGACGACGTAGATCTTCCAGACGGCATGGAGATACGACACCTCTGCGTAGGGGGACAGTGGCACATCCAGGTGAGGTATATGGTAGAAAAGCCGGAGGACCTCCTCACCCTGAAAAATACGTTAGATGAAATCGTAAGAGCGCTCCAGATTATTGAAACCACCCTTAGACAAGACGGGAGCCGGCGGGGTTAGTCCTCTGTAATTTTTCCGCTGGGCGGCGCTATGTATTTACTCACGTCTTCTGCATGTTTCTCTAAGGTGTCTGCTATATAGATGGGGGCGTTTACTCTCACTGCGATGGCCACCGCGTCGCTCGGTCTCGCGTCGAAGGTGTAGACCTTCCCTTCTCTGTCTTTGATGTATATAGTGGCCGTGTATGTGTTGGAGACTAACGCGTCGATGGTTATCTTCTCAACGGCGGCCCCCAGAGCCTCTACTACGTCGATGAAGAGGTCGTGGGTAAGTGGACGCGGAAAATCCACGTCGCCAAGCCCCTTCTTGATGGATAAAGTCTCCGCCGCCCCTATGATTATGGGGACGGCCTTGTCGCCCCACTCCTCGGCGCCTATGAGCATAATGCCGACGAGTTGTCCATACGAGTCCACTGTCTCTATCA
>JAEMPK010000087.1 GCA_022759345.1 Pyrobaculum sp.
TGGCCGTCTCCTGCTCAAGCCGGATCCGCTCTTTGATCACCTCCTCAAGCCCCGCTGAGGAGCCCCTCTGAGCCAAGATGTTAGCCACCACCTTCGCAAGCTCAGTAACGTCGATAGGCCCCCTCACGCCCTTCTTCGCCGCGTCGATGAAAAGGTCGGCATGGCTTTTGACAAGCGCCATGATACGCTCGTCCCGCGCCAACTCCTGCACATACTCGCCCCCCCTCTTCCCCGAGAGGTACATAGACACAGCGGCTGGGGTCAGGCCAAGAAGCCGCGCCGTCTCGTTCACGCTGAGCCCCCTCTCCACCAGCTCCCGCGCCAACAAAGCCCTGACGGCTGATAGTATGCGCTCCAGACTCACGACTTAAAGCCGCAAATAGGTTAAAAAACATTGCATAAGAGACTCTTGTTAACACTTATAAAACCGACCTAGACGCGGGTCCATGTACCGGGTATATGAGAGAAGGGTGCAAGTACCCATCAGAATCTCGAAGGGCGCCGACGAGCAGGCCAGGCTTAGGAAGCTGGAGAGGTGGCCCCGGGAGGCAGGCACCACCGTGGTGCTAGACGAGTCGGGCTCTAACTTCGGTAAGCTTGTGCAGATATACGCCGCAGACTACGGCCTAGAGGTGGGCGAGAAGAAGTGGGACGTCAAGACCGAGGGCGATGCCGTGAAGGCGAGGCTGGAGATACCCCTCTTAAAGGGCGGGGAGACAAAGGGCAGGGCCGTCATGGAGGCCACCATACCCAAGACCCCCACCGGCGAGGAGGGCAATAACTACGTCTACACCGCCGACGTCCAGTACTACATAGAAATAGACGAACAAGTACTCGCGGAGTCGACCACGAGCGGAATGGTGGAGTTCAGCCTCTGACGCCCCCTCTCTAACACCCTATAAACTCCCAACGACTATAGACGGTGGCTCAAATTGAGGTGGTTACGTATCTCCCCGCCAAAGTCGGCTTGTGTAGAGTGTGTGATTTGGCAGACGCCTTTAGGATTCAGCTACGCGAGGAGGCTTGGGACGTAGACCTCTCCGCGTTGATGCAGGCCCTCGATGAGGTGGATGCGCCGGTGCGCCTCACCTCCCCCTTCACCTTGAGGGGGCTCTACCTCATGATACGCCACGGCACCGGGAGACTCCCCCTGGTGATCGTAAGGGGGAGGCTCGTGCATGCAGGCCCCGTCGGGGAGCCTAAGGAACTTGCGAAGAAGATACGCGACGCCCTCAGCGTCGCCGGGGGAAAATCCCGGCGCAGTCCACCTCTCCGGCGGCCAGTCTCTTCATAAACGCCTCGTAGATCTCCAGCATGCCGAAGAGCCAGAGGTTTACGCCGTTGTATGGCCTCGGAGGCGTCGACAGAAGCTCTGCCAACTCCTCGGCGGTGAGTCGGCGGTAGTAGAAACAAGGCTCCTTCAGGAGGAGGACCCTCCTGTACTCCCGCGCCAGGTCCTCAGTGACGGGAGTCCCCGGGGCGCCCGCCAACTGCTTCAACAGTGGCTCTACGTCGTCTAGAGATATGTTGTTTCTAAACCCTCGCCGTGTCCACTCGTCCACGGCGGCGTAAAAGTACCGCACCAAGTCATCCACGTAGGGACCCGCGTCGTACATCAACACGATGGGGTGGTTCAGCCAGCCCCGCCGGCCGTCTCTCAAGATACCGCGGCGCCGGAGGATCGCCAAGAGGACTTGTTTAAGCTCCACCCTCTGCCTCCCAAGTCTCCTGTCGTCTAGAAAGGCGGCGCTCCTCCCGTGGTCTACGTAGGGCCGGAACACCTGCACCAGTTAAATAAATGGCCCAGATTTTAACTCGTGCTAAGAGACTTTGGCGTGTTGCTCCCCGTCTTCAGCCTGCCCGGCGGATGCCACGTAGGCTACATGGGGCCCGAGGCATATAAATTCGCAGAGTTCCTCGCCGACGCCGAGGCCACGTACTTGCAAGTCCTGCCCCTGGGCCACACCGCGCCTGAGTACGACTCCCCCTACAGCGCCGTCTCGCTGATGGCAAGCAACCCCCCTCATAAGCCTAGACAAGATGACCCAAGACAGGCAGCTGACGAAGACCCCGCCGCGGTGTCCCCCCACCGAGAGGGCTGACTACGAGGCGGCGTGGGGGCTGAAGAGGCGGTGCCTCCAAGAGGCCTTCCAGGCGGGGCTGGGGAGAGTTTGAAGAATTCGTCGCGGCCAACGGCTGGTGGCTGGAGCCCTACGGCAGATACATGGCCCTTAGGGAGACCTACGGCTCCCCTGGGTCAACTGGCCGCCTGAGTTCAAAAGACCCGGGGGCCCACCTGCCTGAGAAAATTGCGAAGAGGGCGCTCTTCTACTAGTACGTGCAGTACATCTTCTGGAGGCAGTGGAGCGACCTCAAACGCCACGTCAACAGCTTAGGCATCTTCGTCGTGGGGGACCTCCCCATCTACCCAGCCCACGACAGCGTAGACGTCTGGGAGGGCCAGCCCTACTTCAAACTGGCGCCGGACGGCACGCCGCTGTACTTGTCGGGCGTGCCCCCGGACTACTTCTCGCCCGCAAGCCAGCTCTGGGGGACCCCGGTCTACGACTGGGGGGCGCTCCGCCGCGGCGGCTACCTCTGGTGGACCCGGAGGCTGAGGCGGTTGCTGGAGGTCTTCGACTACATACGGCTAGACCACTTCCGCGGCTACGTCGCCTACTGGGAGGTGCCCCACGGCGAGGAGACCGCCGTAAATGGCAGATGGGCACCGGGGCCAGGCGAGGAGCTGTTTAAGGCGGTGGAGGACCTCCTGCCGAGGTTGATAGCGGAGGACCTCGGCTTTATCACGACCGACGTGGTGGAGCTTAGGAGGCGGCTGGGGCTACCGGGCATGCGGGTGCTCCAGTTCGCCTGGGACGGCAACCCCGCCAACGAGCACAAGCCCCACAACTATGAACGCAACCTCGTCGCCTATACCGGCACCCACGACAACAACACCCTACTTGGCTGGTGGCGGGATGAGGCGACCCCACGCGCCAGGCGGGAGGCCCTGGCCTACATGGGCGGGTGCAGAGGCGCAGCGAACTGGCGCTTCATACGGCTCCTCTTCTCCACCGTCGTCGCCGTGGTGCCTATACAAGACGTGTTAGGCCTCGGCGCCGAGGCCCGGATCAACAAGCCGGCAACGCGCCGCGGCAACTGGAAGTGGCGGCTCCACGCCCAGCCGCCCCCCACCTACGCCAGAAGGCTCAGACGCCTTGCGAAGCTCTACGGGAGGTAAACACATAAAGACAGAGCGAAGACCTCACGTGATGAGGTGTGCCGCAACAGAAACGTGAAGACAAACCTCCGCCTGACTTAAATCTGTCAACGGCACTGGAGCTAGAGGAGATCAGCGGCCGATCCCTCAGCAGACACGGCAACCCGCCGTACCGTTGGGCATTTAAACGGAGGGAGTGGGTTGTTTGTAGTTGAGGTTTTGGACAAGCCAAGAAATCCCTACCTAAAAGATAGAAAGAGCCCAGCGGCACAATACACAAACTAAAGCTATAAACCTCCGAAGGGAGTTTCTGCACAGCGTTTAGTCGGTGCCCCCGTGCTACAGTCTCTTCTCCGCCTATCTTCGCTACTGCCACCAGCCAGCTACCGTCGTAGTTTGGGTCGGGAAGAGAAGGCCATCGCCGCAGTTCGCATTAAAGGCTCCGATGACAGCCACGAGACCCGCGGGCAGAGCCTTCTCTTAACAGCTCTGGGCTCCTCTAGGAGGTCTCGTGCAGATTCGGCCAGCATACGCATAGCCACGTAGTTCCCCTCCCGCCAGCACTGACGTCATAAAAAGAGACACATAAATCACGAAGAAGAGAATATGGAAACACGAGAACAAGCAGGTGAGAGATGCAGGTAGAGCAAATGCAACAAAGAGAATTGTGGACCAACCCGGGAGTTTAGGCCGAGGACGCCAAGAGATAGTATCAGCCGCGGCTGTTTAGCCTCTGGATTTGTTCCTGGATTTTTTCTGCCAGCCAAGCCATCTCGTCGAGGTCCTCCGGCGTGAGGTCTTGATGCCATTTTTCCACCACCCGCGACAGTAGCTGGAGCGTGAAGTGGAGGAGGGGCCAGTAGGGGTGGTGCTCTGCTATGCTGTCTGCGAGCCGCTGGAGCTCCTCCACTCTTCTCTGCATCGCGGAGGCTACGTCAGGCTCCATAGCCACGCCTCTTTTGCGGCACGCCCTGCGCCGTCTTCGGACTTCCGGGGAGCCGCCGTTGCGAGGTACTCACCTCCTTGCTCATGTCTCTTCCTCCTCTCCCCTATATATAGTCTTCTCTCCTCGCCACGTTCCTCGGCCGGCCGCCCATGGCCCAGGTTATCAAGTTCTTCACAGCCTCCACGGCCATGCGGCGCCACACTTCCTCGTTGCCGTATCCCCCGGCCACCCAAGGCGTCGCCACCACGTTAGGTAAGGCGAAAAACTCGGCGTCTTTGGCGAAGTCGTTTCTGCCCCACCACACGTCGCTGGCGAAGATGAAGCTGGGCCTCTCCTTGAGGATTCTCCACGCCCCCTCTCTGTCCACCACCTCCGCCCTCCCCACGTTTACAAACACTGCGTCTTCCAGCATCAACGCCAAATGTTCATACCTCACCAAGCCTCTTGTATATTTCGTCAACGGCAACGCGCAGACGGCGGCGGAGGCGCCGCGCAGAGCCTCTTCGAGGCTGTTGGTGAAGCGCCAAGGCCCCTCTTTGGGGGTCCTCGAGAAGCCCCACACCTCCGCCCCCAGCACCGCCAGCGCCTTAGCCACGCGGGTCCCTATCTCGCCCAGGCCCAGCACAGCCGCCTTGCGGCCTGCCAGCAACGGAATTGCAACATCGCGGCGGTAGTCTCCCCTCCTCATCTTCTCGCCGTATTGAACAATCCTCTTGTAGGGGGCGAGGAGAAGGGCCAGGGCGAACTCGGCGACGGCGTCTGCGTTGGACCCGGCGTTGCCCGCCACCACCACGTGCGGGGGGATCTGCTCCCAAGGGAGGTGGTCGAGCCCGGCGGTCACCGCCTGTATGAACCTGAGCCTCGGCATCTTCCTAAGCTCCTCAGGCGTCAGCCTAGACACAAGCGCCGCCTCCACGTTGCTCAGATCCCCGCCCCTCACCACGGTGAAGTGCCTCCTCAGCTCGGCCTCGGCCTCGGGAGGCAGGTCGAAATTTACGTATACCTCCATGGCCGGAGCCGCGGAGGTCTTTATATCAATACCGCGTGACGGATATGGCGAGGAGTCTCAACACGTCGGCGGCCTCGTCGGCTACGTCGCCCGGCATGAAGACGTGGTGGTTGGCGGGGGCCTCCGCCTCCAGCTTAACCGCCCTCTCGAAACGGAAGGTAGCTTGGGTTCTGCATGCATGTTGGAGGAAGTTACCGGCTTTCTCAAGCCGGGCTCTCCCCACCGCCGCCTTGTCGAAGCGGGGCGACACGGCCGCCACAGTGTATATGCCGGGCTTCAGCTCCCCGGCGAGGCCGTGGGGGAGACCGGACTCGAAGTGGGGCATTACCCTCCAGCTTCTCACCATGTCCAGCGACACCGTGCAGTGGGCGAAGACGGCCTCGTCTCCTCTGCTGTACACCGCGTTTGCTATCCATCCGCTGTATCCCGTGAGGCGCCTAGACAACAACATGGCGAAGCCGGCCGAGAGGTCGCCTTCGCAGGCCACGGTGCGTCCCCTG
>JAEMPK010000031.1:0-1727 GCA_022759345.1 Pyrobaculum sp.
TCGTAGCCGCAGTTTGGACAGTAGAGTCTCTCCACCACTGTGTACCTCCCGTTCGTCACCTTGGCCGACCTCTCCACCACCTTCAGCCTGGAGAAGCAACGGGGGCAGGTGTAGGGCCCGGGCCTGTAGACCCCAGCCGCCGACAGTATCCTCCTCACCTCGTAGAGCGAGAGGCCGAAGGCCCGCGCCGTCTCCCTCAGCGAGGCCCCGGAGAGGTACATGTCCACCACCGCCTGGGCGATGTCGCCTCTCTTCTCGGCCACGTTCCAGATCTTGCCCACCGCCCTCGCCCGCTCCAGCGCCACCTTGGTCCTCTGCCTTATGAACTCTCTCTCCATGGTGGCGACGAAGGCGAGGACTGCGCGGAGAAACTGGCGGTAGACGCCGTCTAGGCTCTGCAGGGCCTGCTCCCGCTCCGACGCCGAAACCACCACCAAGCCCAGCTTGTTCTCCACGATGTCCAGGAGGGTGAAGAGCTCTTGGAAGGAGCGCACGAGCCTCGAGATCTCGTAGACGAGGAGGACCTTGGGCCTGGGCTCCAGCTTGTTCACCTCGTCGGCCATCTGTCTGAATGCTGGCCTCTCCCATGGCTCCGTGGCTCCGGACACGCCCACGTCTATGTAGTGGCGAACTATCTCAATGCCGCGCTCCGCCGCCCACTTCTCTAGATAAACCCGTTGGTTTTCTGGGTCCTGCTCCTCCGTGGATACGCGGATGTAGGTGACAGCCGGTATCAAGATTTAGGCCTCTCCTCTAGGCCTGCCAGCGCGTCTGGGCCGCCTCGGAGGCTTCACCTCCTGTGGTTGCTGAAGCGGATAGACGAAGTACCCGAGAGGCCAGCCGTACGCCCTGTCCACGTTTTCGGCTGATGTGGTGTGGACGTCTATATACAGGACGTTTCTAAATATGAGCGGCTCCTCTATCCACACCCCCACCCTCTCTGGATAGTACACAATAGGCTCTACAAACCACTCGTGGACTCTGTTGTCTTGTATAAACCTGACAAAGTCGAGGTATTCGTCGGCGTTGTAGAAGCCCCACAGAACCACCACAGCGGCTGGGGGGAGGTTCACCGTTATCCTCCCCAGCTGGAGCGTGTAGCCGAACTTGTCGGCGGCGTCTCCGTACACATGTTTAGGCTGAAGGAGCTCTAATCTGCCGCCTATCTTCCTTGCGTGTTCCTGTGCGATGTTGTAGGCTTTTTTGATCGCCTCCACCGCCTCGTTCCTAGTCAGTGGGAGGAACCACACGCCACTGCAATATAGACAATATTTAAACAATAACTTCGGCGCGGCGTCAGTCCCCCAACGCCGGGGACACGGCGGCGGTCAAATATATTGACAACCCCCATAATAACTGATAGACATAAAACTGGCGTGGTCGGCACGCCTATGATCGGGCTCCTGGCCCTGACTGTGGTGGCTGTTATTACTGCCTTGGCCCTGCGGAGGGTGAGAGACAGAGTGCTGACTGCTCTCGCCGTGGCGGGACTCGTTCTGCTGTCTGTGCCGGCACTCCTCGTCAACGGAGACGCCGTAGAGAGACTAGTAGCCGCCGTCTATATGTACGCCCCCTACTGGGAGTATCTGGTGCCTGTGGCCTTCTTCGCCCTTACGCTACTTCCAAACGGGAAGAAGAAAAAGAAAAGCCGTTACACAAGACGGGAAGTGGTCACCGTCTAGAGGCGTAGACCAAGGCGACCACCGCAAGCAAAGCTATTAGAACAG
>JAEMPK010000031.1:1827-5640 GCA_022759345.1 Pyrobaculum sp.
TTCCTTTGGCAGTGCACGCCGCATCTCCCATGGCGGTGGAGTAAATGGAAGCCATTATGTAATACGTGAGGGCTTGTTGCTGACTTCCTTGTTGACTACTGAAGTAGTCGCCGAACTGGAGGTAGCTCAAGGGGAGCGTGTTTGTGTAGCCGCACTGAGCCGCCCGCGCCATGTTTATAAGAGCTCTGGAGCGGGCAACCTCTAGGTACTTGTCAGGCGCAGCGGCCATCAGGGCCGAGGCAGACTCGGCGATTGCCTCAACCGAGTTGGCCATAGAGGCGAGGTAGAGGCCCTTGCTGTAGAGGTCCTCCGCCAGCTGGACAATAGCGTCGTAGTCCCCGAGGTTTACTCCATAGGTGGTCTCCAGGTATGCGTACATGGTCTTGGCGTAGTCCAGATACATCCTAGCGACCTCCGCCAACATGCTCTCGTTGAGGCCGGCGCCGTAGGCCGTCTTACGTGCCTCCTCCACCCAATGCCTAAGAGTGACGGCGCGTGCATACATGGCGCCGGCGTCTGGAGAAGTGGAGTTAGCCTGGAGGTACACCTCGTATATCCGCGTATAGCTGGCCACCACCAGATCCACGTTGTTTATGGTCACGGGGATCTTCGCCAACTCAGCCTCCGCCTCTTTCGCCATCTGCAGAGCTTGGTTGTACAGAGTCCTGGCGGTCCTCCGAGACGACGAAGCTTGTTGTTGATAGTACTGTCTAATGCCTTGGAATATCAACGACGCGGCTGTGTAGTACTTCCCCTCTGCCTTAAGCTTGTTTATAAGCGCCGTGTCGACGTATCCCCTGCCGATGGTTTGGTTGTAGTAGCTATACACGGCGTTGAAGAGATCCCGCGAAATCTCTTTAAATGCGGCGTCGTCAACAGAGCTGGGCGGCGGCGTCTGCAACCTGTACCCAGTTAGGTAGTATATGGCGTCTTCCAGAGTCCCTATCTCAATCACCTTTACGCCGGTGGCCCCGCTGGGCGCCTCGCCCATAGGCACAAGAACCGTGGTTATGCCCTTCTTAGCCGCGGCGTCTACCTTCTGCGAAACTCCGCCGACGGGCCCGATGAGGCCGTCGGGGAGGATTATGCCCGTCATCGCCGTGTCGCCTCTAAGCGTGAGGTTGTTCATGAGGGCGAACAACGCCACGGTGATGTAGCCGCTGGCCGAGGGGCCGCCTACCTGGGCGTCGCTGGCCAACACCCTCAAAAGGGCTGTGTAATTGGCGTAGGGCCGTCCGGAGTACCGCGACGCCACATAGAGGGCTATCTGCGCCGAGGGGCCGAAGCCCTCGCCGGCCTCGGGGACTCCGGCGACGTACGCCCTGCCGTCCCCCGGCGTGATGAGCGTCACCTTTATGGGCAAGACGGCCCCGCCCGTCGGGCCCACGGCAAGGGCGTTGATCTCTGCCGAGGCTACTTTCACGGTGAAGGTCTGCCACGTCACTGCAAGCACCACGGCGGCCAACGCCACTAACGTGAGTAAGATCTTTCTCATGTGCCGGCTTGCAGTTGCGTTATAAAAAAGTAACTCACTTGGGCCCTCAGTGGAGGTCGTGTGGCGTCACCTCTCGGCTACGCCTGGCTCATCACTTTAAAAACTGCACAAAGAAGTTTATATGGATGCCGCCGACGTTGTGGCGAAGTCGAAACACTGCATAGTCTTCACAGGCGCCGGCGTGTCGGCGGAGAGCGGCGTCCCCACCTTCAGAGGAGCTGGGGGGCTGTGGGAGCGCTACAGGCCGGAGGAGCTGGCCACGCCTGAGGCCTTCGCCAAGGACCCCGAGCTCGTGTGGAGGTGGTACAGGTGGCGGCAGGAGGTGGTGCATAGAGCGGCGCCCAACCCGGCGCACTACGCCATCGCGGAGCTTGAGGCTCTTGGGGTCGTCAAGGCGGTGATCACTCAGAACGTAGACGGGCTTCACCAGAGAGCGGGCAGTAGAAACGTGGTGGAGCTCCACGGCTCCTTGTGGCGGGCTAGGTGCGTCAAGTGCGGCGCCGTGTACAGGCTGGAGAAGCCGGTGGAGGAGGTGCCGCCTAGGTGCCCCAGGTGCGGCGGCCTGCTGAGGCCGGACGTGGTGTGGTTCGGCGAGCCTCTGCCGCAGGAGGCTTGGGCCAGGGCCGTGGAGCACGCGGCTGAGGCAGACGTGGTGCTTGTGGCGGGGACCTCAGGCGTAGTGTACCCCGCCGCCTATATCCCCCACATCGCCAAGAAACACGGCGCGGTGGTCGTGGAGGTAAACGTGGAGGAGTCCGCCATAACGCCCATCGCCGATTTCTTCCTCAGGGGGAGGGCCGGCGAGGTGCTCCCGAGGCTGGCCGAGGAGGTCAAGAAGAGGCTCAGCACCCGCCGAGAGTCTTCGCCACGGGGTCCGTCTGCCATCGGCTCGTCACAGCCGTAGACATGTACGCGGGGGTTTAAATGGCGTATCTCGTCTTCTTCCTCTGCCCCAGCCACGTGGTGGACACCGGCGCGGCGACGTTTAAGATAGGGGAGGGCGTCTACGTCTACGTGGGGTCCTGCGGCGCCGCGTGTCTCAAGCGGGTAGATAGGCATCTGAGGAGGCCCGCGGTGAGGAGGTGGCACGTGGATTACCTAAACTGCGTGGGGCTCTACGCAGTGGTGGTGCCGGTGGAGGAGCGGGAGGCGGCTAGACGGCTGGCGGAGAGGTGTCCCTACGTCCCCGGCTTCGGCTCCACGGACGACCCAGATGCGCCGAGTCACCTCTTCAGATGTAGCCTCGCCGAGGCCCTTAGCTATATCGGCTTGACAACGTAGGGCGAGGAGGACACTATCTTGACGTGTCCACCCTCGGCTAAGTACTTCACGAAGGCTATGCCCTCCTCCGACAGCCGAAGCACGTCCCCGGAGCCCCGGGCGCACAGCGCTATTCTATACGGCGTCTTCTCGCCGACGCACTCCACGTATCTCTCCGCCAGCTTTTTAAACCTGGACGTAAGAGACTCGACGTATTCCTCCATGGGCACCCTGTCGCCGTTGCCTGTATACGCCATGTAGCCCCTCATCCCCCTCAACGCCGCGACCACGTTGATGAAGGTGTGGACGCTCACAATCCAGCTGTCCAGATCTCCCACAAAGATGACGTTCTCCACGCCGAAGCAGGTGTGGCCCCACGTGTGGGAGCCGCAGGGTATCACTCTCACAGATAAGTCGCCCAGGTCCACCCAGCCTGCGGTGAATCTATACACTGCGCCTTTGAAAGACCCCACGGAGACCCTCGTCTTTGCGTCCCGCGGCGCGCCTGCGCGCCTCAGCACAACTTCGGCGTATCTCAACGCCCTCTCTAAATCAGTGGCCATGCCGTACTCGATGGGGTTAATGACGACCCTCTTAGCCTTCCTCGCCCCTGCCACATGCCTCTCGTGGTGGTGCGTCACCAAGACGACGTCCACCTCCACGTCCTCCGGCACGTCGACCCCGAAAAAACCTTCATACACCCACCCGACGCCCACCCGAGAAAACACCAGTATCAATACACATCTTATTTAAATGGTGTACTGTAGTACTGTGAGCTGGGTCGACAAATTCCTCGCAGACGCAGAGAAAATGTTTCAAATACCGCGGCGCGAGCTCGAAAAATTTGTCGTGTATATGGCGGAGAACCCGGAGAAGGTCCAGGAATGGGCCGAGCAACTACAGATATCGGACACAGACTTTCTGATGCTGAGCACCATATATACGCTGTATAAAACCGAGGAAAAAGTCGTCAACATCCTCTCCGACATGGAGCTGAAGGTGGACGAGGCCATAGGCCTCATATCCACCGCCGCGGCCAACCTCCTAAACGCATTGCC
>JAEMPK010000106.1 GCA_022759345.1 Pyrobaculum sp.
GCTCACGTCTCAACACTCGGGTCCCTATAAAAATCTGACTCCTCTACGCGGGGGAGGCCGGAGGCATTACTCGTCTTCTCCAGTCGTCAACTATCTCCAGAACTATCAAGGTCTCGGTGCGTTGTATGTCTTGATTTGAGGCTAAGTACGAAACAAGAAACGTAGATAGTTGTTTGATATCTCTAGCCCACACCTTAAAGAGGAGGTCGTAGGGGCCTGTGATTATGTAAGCCTCCTCCACGAAAGGCATCCCCCGTTCGCCGTTGCACTCCGCCAACACCTTCTCGGCTACCTCTTGTTGGAGGGGCTTCGCCTCCTTGGCGGCGGCGCCTCTTCTGACGCTGACGAGCACAAAGGCGAGGAGCCTATACCCCAGAGCGAAGGGGTTGGCCACTGCTTTATAGCCCATGATCACGCCTTCGTTTTCAAGCTTCTTGATACGGGCGGCAATGGTGGTTTTGGGTCTGCCTAGCTCCATGCTGAGCTCTTGCAGAGTCTTTCTTCCGTCGGCCTGAAGAAGCACCACTAATTTACGATCTACCTCGTCCATACGCCATGTCTAACACCTCAATATATAGCTTCGCCTCGGCTGGCTAGTGGCGGACGTCGAAAAGCCGTCGTCGTTGTGAAGAAGTCTCTTAGGCTGGCGGAAGGGCAAAAATTTAAATTCGTGAGATGTTGGACGCGTCAATGGCGGAGAAGCAGAAGGCCGTCGCTAAGCAGGAGAAGGTTGCAATATCTAAACGCGATCCGTGGGCGTTGAAGAAATGGTTCAGCGTCCATGCTCCTTCCTATCTCGGCGGGGTTTTCATAGCTGAGGTCCCTGCCGCTGAGCCTCAGAAATTGTTAATGCGGACTCTAGAAGTATCTCTCTACGACCTCACTAAAGACATCTCTCATTTGCCGATAAAGTTGAAATTACAGATCCATAAGGTAGATGGACTACAGGCCTTTACTAGGTTTAAAGGTCTAGAGCTTACCAGAGACTACATCAGGTCTCTGGTGAGGAAAGGGACTAGCAAAGTCACTGCCATAACGGAGGTCAAGACTAAGGATGGATGGGTCATGAGGGTCACCGTCCTGGCGGTGACGACTCACCGCATTGGGACGGCGCAGAAGTCGGCGATGAGGAAGAGGATTATAGAGACGCTTACGAAGAAGGCCTCCGAGATGGACATAGGTCAGTTCTTGAAGGAGGCTCTAGAGGGGGTAATGGCAGCCGACCTCTTCGTAGCTGGTAAAAAGATAGCCCCGTTGAGGAAGGTGGAGCTGGCTAAAATAAAGGTGTTGAGGTACCCGCCTGAGGAGGAGGCGGTGGCAGTGAAGGAAGCCGTGGCGGAGGCCGCCTCTTCTTAACGTCTCTTTGCGCCTTGGATAAAGCGGTAGACGGTGCTGTGTTTCTTGCCTTCTATTAACATCTCCACGGCCCGTCTCGCGATCTCCACGTCTTCCAGCCTGCCTAAGATCGCCACGTAGTTGTCCCCGACTACCATGTCCACCTCGGCCAGCTGTTCAATGGTGTGGCGCGCCCTTCCGCCCTCGCCGATTATCCTCCCCAGTATGCGCCTTAGGTGGTTGGGCTTGTCGGTGTACTCCTTTAAGTTTATCACAGCCAGGACGTAGTCGTCGTTTTCCAGCTGAAGCGCCTTCTCGGGCGCGAACCCCAGCGCCACCGCCCTCGCCATCTCTCTGAGCTTCAGTATGACGTCTACAGTGGCGTCAGGCCCCGGCGTGATTTTTATGTAAAGCCCCCTCTCGTCGACCTCCACCCGGGCCCCGTATCTTCCGTCTGTCAGTTTTGCAAATTCCCTAGCCGCCCTCAGCCGCTTCTCCTCTATGGGCTCTAGTATGGTGCCGCGTAGATACTCGGAAGCCACGGCCATACGGGGTAAGGGATTTAAATTTAACCTAAGACAGAGCCGGTGGGGCGTTTTAGAACTGAGAAAGACAGCGACTACTTCAAGGTGGTAGACGACGCCATAAACGCGTATACCTGGGCCGCCATCGTGAAGCTCCAGGAGAAGGGCGTGGTGGGGGATGTGCTGGGGCCCGTGGGGCAGGGGAAGGAGGCGAAGCTGATTCTCGCCAAGAGAGACGACGGCTATGTGGTGTTGAAGGTCTTCTACCCGGTGCCCGTGAGGTTTGTGAAGAGTAGATACAGCTACATCCTGGGCGACCCTAGGTTTAGGGGGCTGAAGATAAGCGACCAGCTACACCTAGTGGAGGTCTGGTGCCGAAAGGAGTTCGGCAACCTCTCCCGTGCCTACTCCGCCGGCGTCCGCGTGCCGAGGCCCTACGGCTTCTACCGCAACGTGCTCGTCATGCAGTTCATCGGCGTAGACAGAAACCCCGCCCCTCTTCTGGCTGAGGTAAGGCTTGAAGACCTAGACGACGTAGATCACGTATTCTACGAGGTGGTGAAAAACTTGGAGAAGACCTACGTCGTAGCTGGGCTGGTGCACGGCGACTTAAGCCCCTTCAACATCCTCTACGATGGCGAAAACCCCTGGTTTATCGACTGGGGCTCCGCCGTGAGGCGGGGCCATCCGAAGGAGCTGGAGTACTTGAGACGCGACGTGGAGAGGGTGTTGGAGTTCTTCGGCAACCCCGTCTCGCCTCAGGAGTTGTTTAAGAGACTGGTTGAGAGGGGGGCTTGGCGCGGCGGAGTAGACGTGGATGAAGAGGGGTGGCTACTGGTCGGCGGCCGCCGCCTCTTGGAATAGCTGCATGCCTTTGCGAAACGCCGCCTGGTTTCTCTCGTCTAGACTAGACGGCATGGGCAAGCCCAGGAGTTGAGACAGAAAACCCAACATTACAGAATTCTCGTAGAGGGCGGACCCGAGTTCCAAGGCGGCGTCGTAACACGGCACTACGTACGACCTAGGCCAACTCCTTTTGATAGCCTCTATCAACTCCTTTAGGTCATACCACCTCCCAGGCGGCTGGATGACTCTTTTATTCACCAACAAAACAGCCCCCGGCCTTAGGTAGCGGTAGGCCCTAACCGCCTCCAGCGCCTCCAGCGCCACGACGAAGTCGGCGCCGCCCTCCTCCACTATGGGGGCGTAAACCTCTTTTCCAAATCTCACGTGGACCTCCACCGAGCCCCCACGTTGACTCAATCCGTGGACTTCTGCGATGCGTACGTCGTACCCCTCGGCAAGCGCAGCCTCGCCTATCCACCTGGCCAACGTCAACACGCCCTGGCCCCCGACCCCCACGATGACTATGCTTGTCGCCATAGCTCTAGCCACTGCTCTCTCCTCCCCTCAACCACAAACGCCCCGAAGGGACACACCTCTGCACACATGCCGCAACCCACGCAGAGCGCCGGGTCTACATACGCTTTTTTATCCGGCCGCTTTGAGATGGCGCTACATTTTAGAAGGTTGTAGCAAAGGCCGCAGCCGGTGCATTTGTCTGGGTCGACGCGGTATTTAGGAAGCTGAAGACCCGCCCTCCTCGCCTTTCTCGTCGCGATTAAGGTACAAGGCCTTCTGGACACCACAACCGCCGGCTTGCCTGTCTTCACCACCTCCACAGCCCTCTTCACCACGTCTATTGACTTTTTGATGTCCACGGGGTCTATTACAAAGGTGGGGAGGCCCAAAGCCTCGGTTATCTTCTCCACAGGCACGGCTTTGCTGGGGCTCGGCTGGCCGCCGGTCATGGCGGTGTACGCGTTGTCCATGACCACTATGAGGATGGGTATCTGTCTAGTCACGACGTCGATAAGTTGCGGCAACACGGCGTGGTAAAAGGTGGAGTCGCCCACGGTGGCGACTACGAACTGCCCCCCGGCGACGGCTATGCCGGAGCCCAGCCCCACGGAGGACCCCATGTGGGTGATCAAGTCCTGCTGACCCATGTTTATGCCGAGAGAGTAGCAACCTATGTCGCCAGACCACACCGGGTTGAGACCGCTGGTTGCCACTCTAAGGATGTAGAAAGTACCCATGTGAGGACACCCAGGACAGAGAGCCGGCGGCCTCGGCGCAGGCTCTAAAGGCGCCTTCACAGGCTGGGGAGGGGCATATGGGATGTCGAGGGCCTTGGCCAAACCTGCCGCCACCTTGCCTACGTCTAGCTCGCCGTATTTCGGAAAGAAGCCCTCCAACTTGCCCTTGGTCGCGACCCCCATGGACCTGAGTTGAAGCTCAACTACGGGGTCGCCCTCCTCGACCACCACGACGGATTTAGCAAGTTCCGTAATCTTCCGGGGGACCGGCACAGACATCCCCAGCTTCACAACCACGGCCTCTATCTTCAGCCGCTTTACGGCTTCCTTAACGTAGTTGTAGGCAACGCCAGAGGTGACGATGACCACGTCGCCGGAGCCCTCCGCGGTCATATACTCGCCGGCTACGTCTATTATCTTCTCCCACTTCTCCACCAGCTCTTTCTTCCTCTCCCTGGCGTTGGCCGGCACAAGCGTAAACCTCTTCGTATCTCGCGTAAATCGGCCCCATCTAGGCGGGGCTGGCGGCTCTAGCTCCACAGGCGCCCTGACGTGGCTTACCCTAGTCACGCTTCTCATCAACACGGGATGTCTCAACCTTTCGCTGAGCTCAAACGCAGTCTTAGCCATCTTGTAGGCCTCGGCGGGGTCGCCGGGCTCTAGGACAGGTATGTACGACTGAAGTCCGTACCATCTGGTGTCTTGTTCATTTTGCGAAGAATACATCCAGGGGTCGTCGGCGGACACGACGAGAAGACCCCCCACCACGCCTGTATACGCGGCGCTGTGCAGCGGGTCGGCCGCCACGTTTAGCCCCACATGTTTCATGGCCGTTAAAGCCCTGGCGCCGGCGAGGGCGGCGCCGTAGGCCAGCTCAAGAGCCACCTTCTCGTTAGTAGCCCAGTGGACAAACCGGTCTTTAAACTCCTCCAGCGTCTCTATTATCTCGGTGGAAGGCGTGCCGGGGTATGCGGTAGCCACCGCCACACCCCCGCTTAAGGCTCCGTAAGCAATAGCCTCATTGCCGAGAAGAAGCAGACGCATATGTAATTAGTCATATATAGTTTATAAAGCTTTCAATAGATAGAAGACATAAGGCTTAAATATTCGTGCCACATCAACCGGGATGCGGTTCTGTCCCAAAGACGGCACTTTAATGGTGCCGCAGAAAAAAGACGGCACGACCGTGTTGAAGTGTCCTAAGTGTGGTTACGAGATTAAACTCACCGAGAAGGCCAAGGAGGCGTATAGACAGAAATCGGAAGTGGCGGAGGAGAAGAGGAGAGGCGTAATGGTAGCGGAGGAGAGGAAGGTTGAGTACGACAAAGAGGAGATGGAGGAGCTCCGGCGTCAGCTACTTGAGAATCTCCAAGAGTCTGAGCGGGAAGGCGACTAGCTCAGCCTGGTTCAGGACCGGTCATCCTTCAGTAGCCGTCTCTCATCACGCTCTTAGGCGTATAAAGATTTAAGAGGGCGATAGATAGTATTTACAATGGTTAAATATCTAAAGGCTGAGTTGATCAGCGTGATAGAGACAGTGGACTCGTATGGACAACTCGTCGGCATTATGCTCATAGGCGC
>JAEMPK010000012.1 GCA_022759345.1 Pyrobaculum sp.
ACAGGTTCTACGGTGCAGATCCAGCAGTTGTCGGCTGGCGTCCCCTACACCGCTGTGGCGGCTGTGCAAGTCCCTCTAGATGCCCGCCCTGGCTACTACAGAATTAGGGTTGTGGCGTACACGCTTTTTCGCTCTGCTGAAGCCACGCTAGATCTGGAGGTGCTGCCATTTGACTTCTCTGCCCTTGCCGTGGCGAGGCCTTCGGCATATGTGGCGGGGCAGTCGGTCCAGCTTCCCGTGCTCCTGTTCAACCCCACTGTGGACTACGTGAAAGCCAAGGCGTCTATAAGCGGCGGCGTCGTTTCGCAGTTCTTAAACGCAACGCCTACATGCGACGCGACGATCCCGCCTAGGTCAAACGTTACCTGCGTGTTGAACTTCGCCTTGCCCGCATCCCTAAAGCCCGGCTTCTACAACGCAACTCTCACAGTGACGTTAAACGGCGTGTCGGGCTACGCCGGCTCTGTAGTCTTCAACAAAACTATCCAGTTGCCTGTGGTAAGCGGCGCCGACATAAACATAGTGGCCACGCCGGCGCAACCCCCGGTGTTGGGCACCCCTACTATGGTGACGCTCTTAATAACGCCGGGAGGCGCCGCGCCTTTACAGAACGTGACAGTCAACGTGTTAGATGGCGAAGGCGTTAGAATACTAAGCAAAAACACAGTGAAAACGCCTCTGCTTACCCAGTTACAAATCCCCGTGCAGGCCGTGTTTACCGCCTATGGAGTGGTGAGGATGCCGGTTGAGATATGTTACTCCACGGGGGCCTGTGTTGTTAGGTATGCAGAGGTCTATGTGCCGCAGCCAAAGATAAGCGTCAACGCCTACTTCAATCCGCCCCAGGTATACCCAGGCTCTTTGGCCCAGGTCACTCTTGTCGTCGCCACGAACTACACGATGTCGGGAGTGAATATACGTGTAAAGACGCCGTTTAAAATCCTCACAGGCTCCTCGATGGAGCTTCCGGCCATTACGCCGCAGACGCCAATCACCGTGAATATTGTGATTGAAATTCCAAAAGATGCGCAACCGGGTCTCTACCCGCTTGAGGTCTCGGTAGGCGGCGTCAACTACACCTTCTACTACGAGGTGGTTAGACCGGACTTCAACGTGTTGCTTATTTTCAACCCGCCTCTTTCCTACCCGGGCGGCTTGGTGTCTGGCACACTTACGGTGGCGGCCCCCTTCACAGCTAAGAACCTTACAATATCGGTCTACACCCCCCTCATCTTGGCAAGCCCTGCTGAGTATAAGGTGTCTTATCTCCCCCAGGGTCAGCCGTTTACGGCGTATGTGACTGTGCAAGTGCCGAGCAACGCCCCAGCGGGAAGATACCCTGTAGTGGTTTCGGTAAACGGCGTCAACTACACCTTCTACCTGCCCGTAAGCCGGCCTGAGGTCGCGATTCAAAACGTCGCAGTGGTGCCGCCCAGCATTCTCGAGAGGACCCCCATGGCGGCGCAGGTTTTGGTCCAGGTGATAAACACGGGGCCTGTGGTCGCCCGGAACGTCACAGTGACGCTACTAAACACGACGATAGGCAGACAGAGCTACGTCATTGACTACCTTCCGCCGGGTTCTCCCGTCACGCTCACGTATTACCTCGACGTTTCCAAGCTGTCTGCAGGCGACTACAACGTGGTGGCTGTGGCTAGGTGGAGCGGCGGCGAATATGCGGCGCAAGGGTCTCTGGAGATCAGGAAAAAAGTCGTCCTCGATATAAAGTACAAGATATACAACGCGGCCCCGGGCTCCACGGCTGTGTTGATCGTTAATGTGACAAACATGGGCTCCGAAGAGGCGAAGAACGTGAAGATAACCATGACCCCCTCCCAAGTCTTCGAGCCACATGCATCAAACATCGCTGACGTGGCCACCGCCGGTATGCGGGTGCTGGGAGATATACCGCCCGGCGGCACTGCCACCACTGCCTTTCTGCTGGACGTGTCAGATAAGGCGGTTCCCGGCGTATACCCGCTCACGCTTGTGGTGACGTGGAACCAGACAGGGGCCTTCACTCCAGGGGTTCAATACGTCAGCGTGCCGATTGAGGTGAGGGGAGGCTTAGACTTATTTGTGGTGGTTCCGCTAGCGCTTACCATCCTGCTTCTTGTAGTCGGCGGGGCTATAGCTGTGCGTAGGAGGCGCCGTGGATAGTTACGACATTAAATACGCCTGGAGGGCCACCCCGCTTTTGGGCTCTGTCGCTCTTTTGGTGATGTATACGGAGGCGATGTTAATGCCCAGTCTGCCTAAGATACAGGCGGAGTTCAACGTGACGCCTGCAGACGCGTCGTGGATATTGACGATATACTTAATAGTGGGCACCATAAGCGCGGCGGTATTTGGAAATCTCGGCGATATATATGGAAAGAAGAAGGTTTTGACAGCCGTGATTGCCACATACGCCGCGGCCGTCACGTTCACTGGATATGCGCCTAACTTCGAATCTCTTCTCGTCGCAAGAGCGATACAGGGGCTGGGCATGGCCATGTTCCCCCTCGCCTTCTCTCTAATAAGAGAGGAGTTCCCGCCTCAGATGGTCCCCACGGCCCAGGGCGTGGTCAGCGCCATGTTCGGCGTAGGCATAATAATAGCTCTGCCCGTCGGAGCTTATATAGCTCAAAACTTCGGCTGGAGGGCTACCTACCACACGGCCACGCCTATTGCGGTGCTTCTGACTCTAGCCGTCTGGCTCTACATACGGGAAAGTAGGTACAGGACTCCGCGTAAGGTAGATCTCTTCGGCATAGCCCTCTTCGCCCTGGCCGCTGCCTCCTTCCTTCTGGCTATCTCCAAAGGACCCGACTGGGGCTGGACCTCCCAGAGGATAGTAACTCTATTTCTCCTATCTGGAGTCTCCACCGCAGTCTTCATACTTCACGAGCTTACGACAGACAACCCCTTTATTCCGCGGGACATATTTAACCGAAATGTCGCCGCCGCCACCTTCGCCATATTGATAGTTGCATATGCCTTCCAGATGAATTCACAAAACCTATCCTACCTCCTGCAGATGCCGCCGCCCTACGGCTACGGCCTCACGGTGCTACAGACTGGGCTTTACATGCTTCCACCTGCGGTGGTGCAGATAATCGTGGCGCCGCTGGCGGGAAGAGCCATGTGGCGCCTAGGCGCGAAGAAGATAGCCGTAGCCGGGGTCGCCTTTGCCGCAGTCGGCTACCAGCTGGCCGCCGCGCATCTCTACAGCGGAATCTGGACTTTGATTTCATACCTGACTCTAGGCTTCGTGGGCTTGACTTTACTCAACGTCTCGCTGATAAACCTACTCACATTCTCAGTGCCCAGACAACGCCTCGGCGCGGCCACGGGGCTCAACACAGTCTTTCGAAACCTCGGCTCTGCGATAGCCCCCACGGTCGCAGGCACGATCCTCACGAACTACAGCACATATGTATACTTCAACACGCCCAACGGCCCCGTATATTTCTCGGTCCCCTCCAGAGACGCCTATGTGATTAACATAGACATCGCCACCGCCATGTTTATTTCGGCGCTGGCGCCAATTCTCATAGCTAAAGAAGTATTGGGAAGAGATATAACACAAAATAATAAGTAGCCGGACATGAACCTTAGGCTTATTCTGCTTTTGGGACTCGTCTCCTTTTTCGCCGACTGGCTCTACGAGAGTATGCGCGCGGTGGCGCCGCAATACCTGCAACATTTGGGCGCCACCGCGGCTTTTGTCGGCTTTGTTTTCGGCCTGGGAGACGCCTTGGGGTACGCGGCCAGATTCGTGACGGGGCCACTGGCCGACAGAAGAGGCGGCTACTGGCTTGAGACCTTCCTAGGCTACGGCCTCCAGCTCGCCGCAATAGCCGGCCTCCTATTTACGCGTGATCTGTGGCAAGTCGCCGCTTTGATATTTCTCGAAAGATTCGGCAAGGCCCTCCGCACGCCCGCTCGCGATGTGATCATCTCTTCGGCAGGGGGGGAGGAGGCTAAGGGAAGGGCGTTTGGCATACACGCCGCGTTAGACCAGCTCGGGGCGGTGGCGGGCGTCGTGATGGCCACCGCAATGCTGTACAGTAGCTACGCGCCGCAAGACGTCTTCAAGGCCTCGCTGATTCCGGGCCTCGCCGCACTATTGACGCTCTACACAGCCTACAGAATAGCCGACGTAAAGCTGGAGAGGAGAAGGGCCACAACTATTGCACTTACAGAGGACGTGCTTCTGTTTGGCCTTGCACAGTTCTTCCTAGGCCTGTCCACCGTTCACATATCGCTTTCTATGTACAGATTCGGAGAGGTTTCTTGGATGGGGTCCCTCCTGTACCTAGTGGCCATGATAACAGAGGTGTTCGCTTCACCGGCTCTCGGCTACCTCGCCGATAAAAGCAACAGGGCAGTCCTCACAGCGCCTTTCTTCTCCGTGCTCTTGGCGTTTACGTACTTCGCCGGGGCTGTCCACCCGGCTTTGTTGTTTCTAGGCGCCGTGTTTTACTCAATCGTCACGTCCTACACAGACGTCATCGCCAAAGCCCACGCAGCCAAGGCCGGCGGCGCCGCCTCACTGGGATTTGTAAACGCCATGTGGGGATTTGGCACCCTTTTAGGCGCAGTGCTTTACGGCTACCTCACAGACCTCCACGCCTATGACCTAATCGTGGCGTCCGCCGCAGCCTCTGCCCTTGCATCGCTTGTGATCATATGGAGACAGACAAGATCCTAGAGCTCTACAAGAGGTTGGCCCCCGCCTACGAGGAGATCTACGGCGAGGAGCAACGGAGAAAGTACTGGCTCATCTCGTCGCAGGTGGGGGAAAGAGTGGCGGATGCGGGATGCGGCGTCGGCCTAGTCTTCGAGGTTGTCAGCGCCTATGTGGTCTGTGTAGACATCTCGCTGGATATGCTAGCGCAAGCGAGGGCGAAACGCGGCGAACTCGGCGAGGTGGTAGCCGCCGACTTCTGGCGCCCGCCCTTTAGGGACAACTCCTTCGACACGGTGCTTTTTCTCTCCTCCGTTGAGTCTGAGCTGTACGAAAGGGCGTATGAGGTGTGGCGCAACGCGGCGAGGAAGGCAGTATTCGAGTTTAGAGGCGAGTGGCGTATTTTTGAGCAACGTAAATAAGATAAGGACTGTTTCCACATTCGTATTGATAATGTGAACAAAACAAATATATTAATGCCCCCCGCATGTGCCGTATGGCTTATCAAGAGCAGTACAGCTACGACTACTCGGACTATTACCAGATCTATGACAACAGAGCCTCTACTGGGATCTGGTACCTCGATCAACTGCTCCAGGGGGGCTTCCGTAAGGGGGAGATCTACCTAGTCGCAGGCGAGGCGGGGCAAGGCAAGACCATATTCAGTCTCCAGTTCTTAAAGACAGGCGCCGAGTTGTACGACGAGCCGGGGCTCTACATCACAATAGACGAGCCCTCTGAAGACGTTAAGCGCGGCGTGAGGGAGTCGCTGGGCTGGGACCTCGACGCCTTAGAGAGCCAGAACAAGCTTATATTTGTCGACCTGAGGACACACTTCCGTACCTACGCCAAGGAGGAAAAAGTC
>JAEMPK010000023.1 GCA_022759345.1 Pyrobaculum sp.
ACCCTAGCTAATGTAAAAGCAAGCTTCTGTAAAAAGCCAGGTATAACCCTCATCACTCCAGGCCACAAAGAGCCAGCAACAAAGGGGGCAGACGCCTCGTCGATCTCCCTCACCTCTCCCTCTGTGAGCGTAAGACGGGTCGCCTCCACCACTTCTCTTGCCTGCGTTGTGTTCTTTATGCCGGGTATGGGGTACGCCCCCTTGGCCGCGTGCCAGGCCAACACCACAGCGGCCGGGCTGGCTCCCCGCCGCTCTGCGATCCTCCTTATAGTCGCGACGACCCTCCTGCCCTCGGGGGTCTGCGCCCTCTTCACGGCCGGGTCCAGCGCCCTAGCCCTATCGCGCCCCACCGCCTCCTTCACTGCGGCGCCTTTAGCCAAGGGGCTCCAAGCGATCACCACAAACCCCAGCCGCTTTCCGGCCTCTAGGAGCGGCTCGGCGGCCCGGTGAAGCGGGTTGTACACCACCTGGTCGGAGACCAGCTCATACTTCTTGGCGCAGGTCTTCGCCTTCTCCATAAGCCCCAGGTCGAAGTTGCTGACGCCGATCTCCGCCGTGAGCCCCCTCTCCACGGCCTTCTCCATGTCTCTAATCACCTTACATATGGGCACGTAGAACGGCGGAGGCCAGTGGAGCTGGAGGAGGTCGATCCTGCCCAGCCTCCTTCTGCTTCTCTCCGCGCTTTTCAGCACCCTGTTCCAGTGGAACCCGGCGACCTTCGTCGCCACAACGACGTGGGGCCTGTCCCTCACCAGCTCGCCCACGAACTCCTCGCTACGGCCGTTGCCGTACACCTCCGCCGTGTCGATAAAGTTTATGCCGTTGTCCAGCGCATATTCATACGCCTTCTTCAGCTCGAAGAAGTCCACCGTCCAGGCCCCGCCGCCTGCCTGCCAAGCTCCAAGGCCCACTCTGCCTACCTCTAGGCTACCGATTTTCACAAGAGGCTGTAGGAAATTACTATTAAGCCTTAGCGGCGCTTGTCTGCAACTTCTTCAACTCTTCCGCTTTTAACTCCCGTTTCAGTATCTTACCCACGGCAGACTTGGGCAACTCGTCTCTGAACTCAACTGCGCGCGGTCTCTTGTAGTGGGCCAGCTTGTCCTCGGTCCACTTGATGATGTCCTCGGCGGTGACCTTGCCCTTGCATTCGTCCTTCAGCACTATGAAGGCCTTCGGTATCTCGCCGGCTTCTGGATGCGGCACGCCGATGACCGCGACCTCCTTTACGCAGGGGTGCTGGTACAGCACTTCCTCTATCTCTCTGCTGAAGACCGAGTATCCCTTGTACTTAATCATGTCTTTCTTCCTATCCACCACGTAGAAGTACCCCTCCTCGTCCATGTAGCCCATGTCGCCGGTCCTGAACCACAGCAGGCCGCAGCACTGGAAGAAGGCTTGGGCGTTTTCCTCAGGTCTGTTGTGGTAGCCCTTAAACACCTGTGGACCCGAGATGACGATTTCGCCTGTTTGATTCGGCGGTAGAAGCTCCGGCTTGTCTGGGTCGGCTATTGCGGCGTAGGTGGAGGGTATGGGGAGGCCGATGGAGCCGGCCTTGGCCTTGCCGTAGAGCGGGTTGAGGTGGGTGACCACGGCGGTTTCCGTGAGCCCGTAGCCCTCCCTAAGCACGGCGCCTGTCAGTTGTTCAAACCTCTTGGCCACCTCCACGGGCAGGGGGGCCGCGCCGGAGATGCAGAAGGCTAAGCTGCTGAGTTTAAACTGGCTAGCCTTGGGGTGGTTGATTATCATGTTGTAGAGAGTTGGGACGCCGTGCATCACGTGGACGTTATACCTCTGGATGAGCTTCATTGCTTGCTCCACGTCGGGTCGAGGCATCACAACTACGGTGGCGCCGTCGAAGATCCCGTAGTGCATCACTGTGACTTGGCCATATATATGGTACCACGGCAGTATGCCCATCATGACAAGCCTGTTAAGGCCCCTCTTTCGCCTTACGAGGTCGTACAGAGGCTTCAGCTGTTGCAAGTTAGCTGAAATATTGCCGTGAGTTATCTCAGCCCCCTTCGGCAGGCCTGTGGTTCCTCCGGTGTACATAAGTGCGGCGAGGTCCTTGAGGGGGTCCACGCCGGCTCTATACGAGGTGGGGCTGTACTTAAGAAGATCTCTGTAGGGGACGACTCGACCTGTGTATTGGATCTTTGGAGGTTTGAGCCGCCTCTTGGCAAGCGGCTTTATGAGACCCGGCATGTATTCAGCAACTTCCACAACTACGACTCTGTCGAATTGATGCATCTTGGCGGCTTCTTCCACGTTTTTGTATAGGACGTCGGCGGCGAATATCACACGGGCGCCTGCGTCTTTTGCCTGCCACGCAACTTCGCGGGGCGTATAAAGCGGGTTCATCGGCGTCACCACTGCGCCGAGCTTCAAAGCCGCGTAGTAGACGATTGGGAAGGCTGGCGTGTTTGGCATATAGAGCGCCACGGCGTCGCCCTTGCCGACGCCCCACTCCTTCAACGCCGCCGCCACCCTGTCGCTGTGGTCACCCACGGGCTTGTACGTCACTTTATTGTTGAAGTATACGTACGCAGCACCACTGCCGTTTTCCGACACTTGCTTATCTAAATACGTATATAGGGGGGCTGGCTTTATTTCGACCTCTGGGGGGACTCCCTCGTCGTAGTTCTTAGCCCATATTCTACTCTTTATGTATCTTTCAAAAACTTCAATACTTGACATTTGTGATGACATAGAAGACTCAGTAATTGACTTTAAAAATATTCCCTCACTGGTATATATAGAGTTTACTTGCTAGTATATATAGAGCTTAAATGATTTTGACGAAACTAATGTTTAAATATCAAGGCATGCAAGCGGTCATGGTGTTCCCATTTGACACGATACAGGACTACTCGGTCGTGTTGACTCCGGAACACGAGATGTTTAGGAAGGCGGTGCGTGAGTTCGTAGAGAGGGAGGTGGCGCCTAGGGCCATGGAGATAGAGGAGAAAGACGAGGTGCCTCACGACATTTTGAAGAAGATGGCGGAGCAAGGCTTCTTCGGAATTGGCATTCCCGAGAAATACGGCGGACAAGGAGGCGACCACAGGATGGCCGCCATAATGTCTGAGGAGATCTGCCGAGTTCTGCCGGGGCTCAGCGTGTACATAGGCACAAACGAGCTGTTTCTCACACCGATAATGCTCTTCGGCTCGGAGGAGCAGAAACAGAAGTACATCCCTCCGATTGCCAAGGGCGAGAAATTCGGCGCCTTCGCCGTCACCGAGCCCTGTTGCGGCTCCGACGTCGCCGGCATACAGACAAAAGCCGAAAAGGTTGGAAACAAATGGGTGATAAACGGGAGGAAGGCCTTCATCAGTAGCGCGGACGTCGCCGACTACTTCGTGGTGCTTGCCCGCACCTACCCGCCCCCCGATAAGCGGCTGAGGTACCTCGGCCTGACCTTTTTCATAGTGGAGAAAGACACGCCTGGTTTCAAGGTGGAGCAGTGCTACCACAAGATGGGCCTCCACGGCGACCACGCCTGCGAGCTTGTGTTTGAAAACGTGGAGGTCCCCGACGAGAACAGAGTGGGCGAGGAGGGGATGGGGTTCCTCTACGCCATGGAGACCTTTGACAGGACGAGGATAGGGGTTGCGGCGCAGGCGGTCGGCATGGCCCAAGGCGCCTTTGAGATGGCGTTTAAGTACGTCCACCAGAGGCAAGCCTTCGGCGTACCTATTGCCTACTTCCAAGCTATTCAGTTCAGCCTCGTGGAGATGATGTCCAAGATATTCTCGGCACGTCTCTTGACGTACCTAGCGGCAAAGCTCGCCGACGAGGACCGGAAGGAGTTCACTTTCGTCGCGTCGCTGGCTAAGTTCTACGCCACCGAAGTGGCGGAGGAGGTGATTTCAGAGGCAATTAACCTACACGGAGGAGTCGGCGTGATAAGAGAGACAGGCGTGGAGCGCTTCTTGAGAAGCGTCAAAATTACGCAGATATACGAAGGCGCTAATAACATCCAGAAACTTGTCGCATATAGACAGCTGATAAGAATACTGAGGGAGAAAGGGCAGATTCCGGAGGAGGTAGCGAAGTTAGTTACATGAGAAAAGTCGCTGTAGTTGGCGTAGGTACCAGTAAATTTGGTAATAGGACAGACGTCTCTCTGCCCGAGCTTGCGTGGGAGGCTGTCAAGCAAGCTTTTGACGATGCCAGAGTAGGACCTGAAGATATACAGGGGTTTGTGGTTGGGAACGTGGGAGGCTGGTCCTCTGAGGCTTTGCCTGCGGTGGTTGTGGGTGAGTACTGTGGTCTTGTCCCCAAGAGCGGGATAAGAGTGGAGGCGGCTTGCGCCACGGGGTCGGCCGCCGTGAGGACGGCGTATCACATGGTTGCAAGCGGCGAGGCCGATATAGTGATGGCCATAGGGGTAGAGAAGATGAACGAGTCGCCGACGCCCACCGTGGTCGAATTTATCGGCAGGGCAGGTAGCTACTTCTGGGAGTTTGAGAACTTCGGCTTGACGTTCCCCGGCTACTACGCGCTGCACGCAACGGCGTATATGCACCGATACGGCGCCACTGAGGAGGACCTTTGTAAAGTCGCCGTGAAGAACCACTACTACGGGTCGCTCAACCCCAAGGCCCAGTTCCAAAGGGCCATAACTGTGGAGGAGTGTCTTAATTCGCGCTACGTGGCGTGGCCGCTTAAGCTGTACGATAGTAGCCCCATTACAGATGGGGCCTCTGCGGTGATCCTCGCAAGCGAGGAGGTGGCCAAGAAACTAACCGACACCCCCGTGTGGATTAAGGCAATCGGCTACGCCAACGGCACAGCGAATTTGAGCAAGAGGCCGGACTTCACAGGGCTTGAGGCGGCGCAGGTCGCGGCCAAAATGGCCTACAAGAAGGCGGGTATAGACCCGGAGAATCCGGTGAAGTATTTCGACGTGGCTGAGGTCCACGACTGCTTCACCATAGCGGAGATAATGGCGTATGAAGACCTCGGCTTCGCCAAGAGGGGCGAGGGCTACAAGCTCATCCGCGAGGGCCAGACCTACATAGGCGGCTTAATCCCAGTCAATGTAGACGGCGGTCTGAAGGCGAAGGGTCACCCAATCGGCGCCACTGGCGTCTCAATGGTCGCTGAGCTCACGAAGCAACTTAGGCAACAGGTGGAGAAGGGCAGACAGGCGCCTATAAAAAACGGCATGGCGCTGGCGCACAACATAGGCGGAACCGGGCACTACGCCTTCGTAACAATACTGAGCTTGAGGGCGTGACTATGCCGCGCGTAGCAGTAATCGGGGCCGGCACGATGGGCCACGGCATCGCGGAGCTCTTCGCCATAGCAGGCTACGAAGTCCATCTGACGGACATATCACAAGAGATCCTCGACAAGGCGCTGAAGAGCATTGAGGAGTCTCTCAAGAAGGTTAAGGAGCGGGGACTACTAAAAGAGGACGTTTCTGCGGTTTTGTCTCGTATTAAGCCGTTTGTTAATGATGTGTGTGGGGCTGTGGGGGGTGTTGAGATTATGGTGG
>JAEMPK010000165.1 GCA_022759345.1 Pyrobaculum sp.
TGATTATTTAAACATTATCTATCATTCATTATATGTAATTATATATTAAATATAAAACAAAATACAGGATATAAAATATCTTTGACACAGCAAATTTAAGATTTTAAATATCGTTATTTTAATTTTTGGTTGTTTCTATGTGTTAATATAGTCTTCCAGTTACGTATTTTTCCGTAAGTTCGTGTCTTGGCTTTGTAAAGATGTCTTTTGTAGGTCCCCACTCCACGATTTGACCCTTGTATAGGAAGGCCACGTAGTCGCTTACCCGCGCCGCCTGCGGCGGGTAGTGGGTGACCAGCACAATGGTCATCTCCTTCTTCAGCTCCAGGAAAAGCGCCTCCACCTTGGCGGTGTTCTCCGGGTCGAGGTTTGCGGTGGGCTCGTCGGCGAGCAGAACCTCAGGCTCGAAGGCGAGGGCCCTCGCGACGCAGAGCCTCTGTTGCTGGCCGCCGGAGAGCTTGCCGGCAGGCATGTCGAGTCTATTCTTAACATCGTCCCAGAGCTGGGCCTTCTCAAGCGCGGATTTGACTCGCTCAAAGAGCTCATCCCTGCCCCTGACCAGGCGGTTGAGCTTAAGGCCGAGCGCCACGTTTTCGAAGATGGACAGGTTGGGGATGGGGTTTGGGATCTGGAAGATCATCTGGACCCTCCTCCTCAGCTCCAACACGTTCATGTCGAAGATGTTTTGCCCGTCGAGATAGACCTCGCCGCTGACCTTGGCCTCGGGGTAGAGCTCTATAAGCCTGTTGAGGACCCTCAAGATGGTGGATTTGCCGCTTCCCGAGGGCCCCATGAGCGCCGTTATGCTCCGATCTGGTATAGAGAGGTTAACCCCCGTTATGATTGGAGAAGCGCCGAAGGAGACGCGCAGATCCTTGAGCTCGATCTTGGCCATGGTCAACCTCTGATGCGGGCAACAATAAATATTATCAATATGATTGTAAGCAAGACGGCGGCTGCGCCGTATGCAGATGCTATCAGGACGTCGTAAGGAGTCTGCGCCGCGTACCAGATCCAGAGCGACACCGCGCCTGTGGGGCCTGTGAAGGGTGCGTAGTAGGTGTTGCCGAAGGCTGTGAAGAGAAGCGGCGCCGTCTCCCCCGCGATCTTCGCCGTCCCCAGCAACGCCGCGGTGACGACAGCCCTGGAGACCGCCTTACGCAGAACTACAAACAACGCGTTGAAGTCCCGGCCGCCTATGGCGTAAGCCGCCTCGCGTAGCGGCTGCTCTATGGAGGCGTAGGCGCTTGCCGTGATCAAAGCCACATAGGGAATCATTATTATTGAAAGAGCCGCGGCGCCCGCGTAGGCGTTGAAGCCATCCAGCGGACCTATAAACCAAGTGATCCATCCGCCCAGCGGCGAGAGGGCCTTGGAGAGCGGATACAACAGGTATTTGTTGAGGTCCTCCTTTGCGAGGCTCATCACGGCGTAGACGAAGAGGCCCACCACTATGGTGGGAAACTCCACCAAGATGTTCACCCCAGCCCTCGCGACGTTGGCGAACTTCTCTCTGCGCATCTCGCCGATGTAGACGCCCAGCGGAAATCCCACGGCGATGCCGAAGAGGGCGCCCAGCGCGGTCATGTACAACGTGCCCACTAGCATAGGCCCTATGCCGCCCCTCTCGTCGACGGGGGTAGGCGGAAGCTCCGTGAGGAAGTGCCAGAGGCCGCCGAGTCTGTTGATCGCGTCTATGCCCTTGATGTAGACGTCGCCTATTATCAAGAAAAGCGGCACGACGGCGGCCACGCCGAGAAGGGCGAAGAGCCCCAGCCCGAGCCGGTTGATCAACATCCGCTTGGCGGTTATATCTTCCACTTTTCGTTCGGCGGTCATATCTGCCCCCTCTGGATTATATATATCGCAACCGCGTTGATGACTAGGCCGAACAAGGTGAGGAGCAACGCCGCTGCGAACAACGCAGGTGCCATGTACTGATACGAGGCGGCGTTGGGGAACTGAAGCGCTATGAGCGAGGAGATGGTTATGCCGCTCTCGAAGATGTTTGTGGTGAATTTGGCTAAGTTGCCCCCCACCACCATGGCCACCGCAACAGTCTCCCCCATGGCTCTGCCCAGGGCGAGGAAGAAGCCGCCTATTATGTAGTTCCTGACGTACCTCAGCTTTATGAGCACCGCCTCGAACCTTGTGGCCCCAATTGCATATATCGCCTCCTCGACAGGTTTGGGAACTAGGGAGTAGCCCTCTCTGATCACCGCGGCGGCGTAGGGGGTAATCATTATGGCCAGCAGGACTCCGGCCGTAAAGAGCGTGTACGGAGTCGTCATCACTGTGCCGCCTGCCAAGGCGTTGACAAGGCTCTGGAGGGTAGGCCCCAGCACGAAAAGGCCCCAGAGGCCGTAGATCACCGTGGGCATCGTGGCCGTGAGGTCTACTAAGGAGCCAAATACGCCCCTCCACCTAGCGGGCAGAAGCTCGTTTATGGTCACCGCGACCCCCAAGGCCATCGGCATGGCCAGCGCCATGGCCACGGCGGACGTCAAGACCGTGCCCGCAAGAGCCTGGAGCACTCCGTAGCTCTCCCTCACGGGGTCCCAGCGGGCTTCGAGGAATACTGCGACGCCGTCACGCGCAATTATTGGGTAGGCCTCCACGAGAAACATAGCCGTCAACAAACCTATAGTTGCTACAATAAACACGCCGAACAGCCTCAAGCCCCACCTCAGCTTCACAAAAAGGAGCCCATATGCGGCAATTAGGTAAGGGATTAGAAGCACTACGAGGAGAAACCCGAGCATGGGAAAAAATACGGGTTGTTTTTATGGCTTTACGAGGTTAAGCGCCTCCAGGCCTATCTTGGCGACCTCGCTCGGCAACGGGATGTAGCCCTCCACTACGTTCTCCTGCCTCTGGCCCTCGGTGAGCACCCACTTGAAGAACTCCTTTAGAAGCGCCGCCTTGGTGGCGGCGTCGCCGTAGCCCTCAGCCGCGTAGTCCTTCCACAAGAAGACATATACAAAGGACACTATGGGATAGCCCCGCGGCGGGTTGGCGAACTCTATGGACACGGGATTCCAGTCGGCGTCGGGCGCAGGCGGTGCGCCGTACCTCCTCGTGTACCTCTCAAGGCCGGCGGCGGCGCCCATGGCCACGTTCTCCGCCGTGGGGAAGTAATACTTCCCGTCGTTGTCGTTGCGCACGAAAGCGACGCCGCCCACCTGGTCGTATTTACCCCTGTTTTTAGCCCAGTAGGCGAATTCCACGTAGCCTATGGAGTATGGGGTCTGTAGAACTGCCTGGGCCACGCCCTCGTTGCCCTTGGCGCCGGTTCCCTTGGCCTTCTCGTCGGCGGGCCAGTTCACCGTGTAGCCCCAGCCCACAGTCTGGTTCCACGCCGGGTAGGCCCTGCTGAGATACAGCGTGAAGGCGGCCGTGGTGCCGGAGCCGTCGCTTCTGTGAACCGCCACGATGTCCCTGCACGGTAGCTTATCGGCGAGGCCGGGGTTAAGCGCCTTAATCCTCGGGTCGCACCACTGCCTGATCTCGCCCATGTAGATAAGCGAGATGACCTCGGAGGTGAGGTTGAGGTACATGCCGGTCTTGCTGTACGCGATCTCCGGCAGGTTGTAGACAAGCACGATCGAGCCTATGATGACGGGGAACTGGACAAACCGGCCGGCCGCCTGTTGGTACTTATCCCTGGGCATCGGCACGTCCGAGGCGCCGAAGTCTAGCTTCTTCTCCAAGAACTGGGCGGCGCCGGCGCCGGACCCGATGGACTGGTAGTTAACCTGGATCTTGCCCCCCGTGACTTGATAAAACGTCTTAGACCAGGTAAACATCTGAGGAGCCACAAACGTCGAGCCGCCCCCGGTCAACGCACCGCTCAGCCGACTCGGCACGGACGTCGTAGTAGGCGGCGGGGAGGGGGTAGCTGTAGGCGTTGTGGTGGGTTGTGAAGACCCGCCGGGTTGCATCGTGAGGAGAGCTATAGCCACGACGGCCACTATGACCACCGCTGCTATTATTGCCAGAAGCATGGTGTTTTTTGTTGGACTCATGGGCCGCAGATGGCTGTGCAGTAAAAATCTGTTTGCTATGTTCAACAGCGGATATATAGATGCAGCGAGGCATAGCTTGAGGCAAAATTCATATGAATGTCAATTCTGCGTCTTTGCTGTGGTTGGGAGGTAATCAGTGATCTTACCTTGTCTGTCCAAGACGACGCATCGTTTGTCATCTTCTTCTGTAGCAGGTGAGCTTTAAGGCTCTACTGGCAGACGACCTGGGGGTCGAGTTCCTGAGGGGCGCCTCGTTTCCCGACTGGGAGCCTCTCTTCAAGACGACGTAACCTGTGTTAGAGAGTGTCATCATTGTGTTGACGAGTTTCCCTATCTAGTCGATCCTTCCTCTCCAAGTTCCAGCGCCTCTGGGACGAGGTGTACAGCCGCACCAAGGCGTTCCTCGTGCCGTGCGGATCTAGCGTCTCAGTTATGGTATTGAGAGAAGTGCCGTTCTGCGCGGCGGTTGGCCTCTGACGGCCGAGGGAGGCGCTTTGGCGGGGCCGCTACGGGCTTGTGAGCCTTTCGAGGGCGTGTTCGGCTCCCTTGCGGAAGTGGGAGGATATCCAGGGCTTGAGGGGGATGAACAAGGCGTTGATTGTGATGTCCCAATCGCTGACGAGGACGCCGCCGGCGACGTAGTTCTTCACGACGCCTTTGAAGGGGCCTTTGACGTAGTTCAGCAAAACCTCCCGCCTAGCCTCGTCGACGGCCGCCTCGGCGTACCCCACGTTGAGGGGTCCAGGAAAGGCGAAGGTTATCTTGAGGGAGTATCTGCCGGAGTTGACGCCGAGCACCTCGACCCGCCTATGGCCGCCCCAGTACTTAGGCATGTCCTCCAGCCTAGAGAGGCGGCGCCAGACGGCCTCCTCGTCCACGACGCGCCGCTCCACCCTGAACTTGACAGCCCCCAACACGAGGAACCCACCGTACAGACATTAAAAACTTATTCCACATCGGCGGGGCTAGCAACCCCCTACACGGCCCACGGAGCGCCGCGCTGAGGTGTGGATGATGACATCCCGTCTGCCGCCGTAGAGACACCAGCAACATCTTCAAAAGCCCGAGCCCTCTCTGAAACAGGAATTGCGGAGTGCCTATCTGCGGCGCCAACTACCGCCGTGTGCAGATGGCGTCGAGTCATCCACGAGACCGACCGCCTCTATGGAGACAGCCTTGCTATCCGGCGAGAGGTCGGCGTCCACGATGCCCAGGATTACGCCGAGAAGGTGCCGCCTCTCGAAATAGGGAGGCGGCTAGAGCCTGAAGGCCCGCGTGGGCCCGCCGCTGGCCGGCTTCGCCTTTCTGCGGCTTAGCCTTTGGCGAACCCCAGCACGTCGGCGAAGTTGGCCAGGTCTAGCAGGCCGTGTCCGCTGAAGCTTATCAGTATGACCTTTCTTTCGCCGGTCCTCTTGGCCTCGTCCGCCACCTCCTTGACCGCGGGGAGGACGTGGG